>DASWBQ010000417.1:0-10557 GCA_036390535.1 Gemmatimonadales bacterium
GCTCTTCGCCGCCGATCTCTTCCGGATGTACACCCGCTATGCCGAGCGGAACGGACTCAAGGTCGAGATCCTGGCCCTCAGTGAGGGAACCCTCGGGGGTCTCAAGGAAGTGATCGCCGCGATCCGCGGGGCGGGCGCCTACGGGCTGCTCCGGCGCGAAAGCGGTGTGCACCGGGTCCAGCGGGTGCCGGCGACCGAAACCCAGGGCCGGATCCACACCTCCGCCGCGACCGTGGCCGTCCTGCCGGAGGCGGAGGAGGTCGACGTGAAGATTGATCCGCAGGATCTGCGGGTCGACGTCTTCCGGTCGTCGGGCCCGGGCGGGCAGAGCGTCAACACCACCGACAGCGCCGTGCGGATCACCCACCTTCCCACCGGGATGGTGGTCTCGCAGCAGGACCAGAAATCCCAGCTTCAGAACAAGATCAAGGCGATGGAGGTGCTCCGGGCGCGCCTGCTCGACAAGATGCTGTCGGAGCAGGAGGCGGCTCGCGCGGCCGAGCGCCGGGCCATGGTCGGGACGGGCGACCGCTCCGCCAAGATCCGCACCTACAACTATCCGCAAAGCCGGGTCACCGATCACCGCATCGGTCTCTCGGTGCACAACCTCGCGGACGTCCTCAACGGCCACCTCGACGAGCTGGTGGACGCCCTCCGCGTGGCGGACCGTGAAGAGCTTTCCCGGGCCTGAGGCCGTGCCTGCCGTGCGGGAACTGCTGACCGAGGGCGCCGCGCGACTCGCCGTCGGCGCGATCCCCGATCCCCGGCGCGAGATCGCCCGTCTCTGGGCGGAGCTCTCCGGCTCCACCCCGGGCGACGTGGTTCTGCACGCCGAGGAACCCGCCGATCCTGAGTCGCGGGCGCGCCTGCTCGAGGCAGTGGAGCGGATGCTCCGCGGGGAGCCCAGGCAGTACATCGTCGGGTCCACCGGTTTCCGCCGGCTGACACTCGCCTGCGACCGGCGTGCGCTGATCCCCCGACCCGAGACGGAAGGTCTCGTCGAGCTGGCCCTGGACCTCGCCTCGGGCGGCCGGGCCCTCGACCTCGGGACCGGCAGCGGCTGCGTCGCGCTGGCCCTGGCCGACGAGGGGCACTACCACGACGTGACCGGGGTCGACCGCTCGGCGGAGGCGCTGGCACTTGCCCGCGAGAACGCGGCCGCCTGCGGCCTCAGGGTCCGGTGGCTGCAGGGCGAGTGGTGCCAGCCGGTCGCCGGGGAGCGCTTCGACGTCGTCGTGACCAACCCCCCCTACATTTCGGACCCGGAATGGGAGCGGCTTGACGCTTCGGTCCGGGAGTGGGAGCCGCGGCTCGCCCTGACCGGCGGGCCGGACGGCCTGACGGAATTGCGGAGGATCCTCGCCGAGGTGCCCGGTGTCCTGGCCCCGTCCGGCTGGCTGGTGATGGAAATCGACAGTTCGCGTGCGGACGCCTCGATCGCGGCGGCGCGGCACGCGGGATGGACCACCGTCCGGGTCTCGGACGACCTGTTCGGGCGGCCGCGATACCTCGTGGCGCGCCGGGAGAGCTGAAATGCTGGAAGACAAGGCCGTAGACCTGGGTCGCCTGATCGGGCAGTCCAGCGAGTATCAGGCCCTCCGCCGGGCGGAGCAGGCGCTCCGGGGCGACGCCGAATCGGTGGCACGGCTGGAACGGATCCAGGATCTGGCCCGGCAGGTGGACGTCACGCTGGCCCGGGGGGAGATGCCTGAGGAGGCCACCACCCAGGCCTACGACCTGGCGGTCCGGGAACTGGAACTCAGCCCGACCGGCCAGGCCTATGCGGTCGCGCGCGCCAATTTCGACAAGCTCATGGCCCGGGTCAACCAGCAGATCAGCCAGGGGATCGAGAAGGGCGCGACCAGCTCCATCATCACGCTCTGATGCCGGCCGGCTTCTTCCTGGTGCTCGAGGGGCCCGAGGGTTCGGGCAAAACCACGCTGGCCGCGGGGCTTGCCGACCGGCTCCGCGGGGTGAGGGTCGATCCCGTCGTGGTGCGCGAGCCGGGGGGAACGCCGGTGGCCGAGGTGCTTCGGCGCGAGCTGCTGGACGAGGACCGGGCCTGGACACCCGAGATGGAGCTGCTCTACATCGTCACCGCGCGGGCCGACCACGTTACCAGGGTCATCCGTCCGGCCCTCGAGGCTGGCCGTCTGGTGATTTCCGACCGCTTCGACCTCTCCACCCGGGCCTATCAGGGTGCCGGCCGAGGCGTGGCCGCCGACTTCCTCGAGGCGGTCAATCACGCGGCCACCGGCGGGCTGACCCCGGACCTGACTCTGATCCTCGACCTGCCTCCCGAAGTGGGCGTCGCCCGCCTGGACGAAAACGGCCGGGCCCAGAACCGCCTCGACCAGGAGTCGATGGACTTCCACCGTAGGGTTGCCGCGCGCTACCTCGAGGAACAGGGGCCCGGGGTGCGGCACCTCGACGCGTCGCTCCCGCCCTCGGAACTCCTCGACCAGGCGATGACGGCCCTGCGAGAGGCCCGCCCCGACCTCCTCCCGGCCACCTGAATCGATGCGCCGCTCCGGCTGGCTCGCGCTGTTCCTGCTGGCACTGGGGCTGGGCACCGGTGCGTGGCTGCTGCGCCGTGCCGCCCAGCCGGTCGTGCCGCTGACCCCAACCCGTCTCTTCGAGCAGGTGATGGCCCACGTCCGACGGTTCGGAGTGGACTCGCTCGCAGAGGCCGAGCTCTACCGGCGGGCCGCGGACGGCCTTCTCTGGGAATTGGACGACGAGCACGCGACCCTGGTGCCCGCGGGCGCGGCTGTCGACGAGTTCGACCGGCCGGACCCCGGCGGGCTCGGCATGCTGCTCGCCACCCGCGACGACCAGGTCCGGGTGCTGGGTGTCCTGCCGGGGTCTGCCGCGCGCCGCGCCGGCATGCAGCCGGGCGATGTCCTCCTCGAGCTGGATGACCGCCCGGTCGAGGCCAATCGGCGGGACGAGTTGCGGAAGGCGCTGGCCGGGGCGGCCGGATCCATCGTGACGGTGTCGTTCCGCCGCCCGGGCATTACCCCGCTGGCCAAGGTAAGCCTGGTGCGTGGAACGCCCGCGACCGCCGTGGTCCTGCCCGGCGTCGAGCTGGAACCCGGGGTGGGGCATCTCGCGGTTCCCCTGCTCGGGGACGGGGCCGCCTCCCGGATCCGTGAAGCGATCGAGGACCTTGAGCGGGCAGGGATGCGGGGGCTGGTGCTCGACCTGCGATCAGCCTCGTCGGGCGACGTGGCCGAGGCGGCGCGGGTCGCTGCCCTGTTCCTGCCGAAGGGAACCGAGGTGCTCCGGATCGTGGGCCGGTCCCAGTCCCCGGAGATCCTGGCGACCAGGACGGATCCCGTCTTCCCGGCGCTCCCTCTGGTGGTGGTCGTGGACAGTGGGACCGCGGACGCGGCCGAGGCGCTCGCCGGCATCCTTCAGGAGCAGGACCGGGCGCTCCTCGTGGGCGGGCCCACCTTCGGCCGGGGCCAGTCCGCCGAAACCTTCCCTCTCACCGACCGGGCTGCGGTCCGCCTCAGCACCGGGCGATGGGTGACCCCTCTCGGCCGGTCGATTCAGCGCGATACCGCCACCACCGATTCGCTCGAACAGCGTCCGGTGATGACCACCCCTGGCGGCCGCACGGTGCGCGGCGGGGGCGGCATCGTTCCCGACAGCCTCGTCCGTGCCGACTCACTGACTGACGGCGAACGGGTGTTCCTGCGGGCCCTCGGGGCCAATCTGGGGGCCTTCTACGATTCCCTCCGAGCCGTCGGTTCCACCCCGGGTGTCACGCCCGGTCCGGCGGCGCGGGACCGCCTCGTGGCCGCCTTGACCGGAACCGGACCGACCCGGGAGCAGATCGCCGGGGCGGTCGCGATGATCGATGGACTGCTCGGGGAGATCGTTGCGGAACGCGAGGGCGGCTCCGCCGCCTGGAGGATGACGGCGGCCCGGCGGGAACCGGTGATCCGGCTGGCGGTCGGGGTGCTGCGTGACGCCGGGACCGCGGCCGCGGTCGTCGGGCTCAGGCGTCCCGCGCCCTAGCGGTCGACCACCCGCACGCCGGCGGGAACGTCGAAGGCGAATTCCTTCCGGTTGACCGGCGTGTTGGTGCGGATCTTCGAGAGGGTGAGCGTCCGCCGCACCCTGGTCAGTTCGTCGAGTTCCAGGCGCCTCGGCAGGAACGTCTCGCGGTCCAGCCAGATCACCGCTCTCCGGAACAACGGATCCCCGCCGTTCGGCATGAACTCGACCACGTCCACCGGCCGGCCGTCAAGGACGTCCGTCCGGAGCAGCGTGGTCTCATATCGCTCGGCCGGCTTGTCGAGGATCCGTGCGAGCACATTGGGCCCGTAGACCGGATCGGTCGGGATGGTCATCCGGATGACCTGTCCCGGGGTGGTACTGGGGGTGTAGACCCAGACGTAGGTCCCATCGAGCATGATCGCGTCCCCGGCGGGGTCGGTGAAGCGCATCGACAACTGAGCGCTGCCCGCCTGCACCAGTTCCCCGCGGGACTCCTGGGTCCCGATCATCCGGTCCTCGATCGACTGGTGGAAGGTGGCCCGAATCGAGGTGAGGGCGCGGTAGGTCCGCCCCGCCCGCGCCGCGATCGCCGAGCCGTCCTGCTGCCCCGTGGCGGGACCAGCCAGGGCAACCACCGCCGCTGCGGCCAGCATCAGGCGCCGCCTCATCGTGGACTCGGAACGCCGCTGGCGACGCTGCGGCCCACGGCCTCCGCCACCCGGCGGAGTTCCACGACCAGGCCGGGGAAGTCGTCGAGGGCGAGGCTCTGGGCCCCATCGCTCCGGGCCAGGTCCGGGTGCGGGTGGACCTCGATCATGACGCCGTCCGCTCCGGCGGCCACCGCGGCGCGGGCCATCGGGGGCACGAGGTCACGCCGCCCGGTGCCATGACTGGGGTCGGCGATCACCGGCAGGTGGGAGAGGTGGTGCAGCAGGGGGATGGCCGAGACGTCGAAGACGTTGCGCGTCGATCCGTCGAACCCCCGGACGCCCCGCTCACAGAGGATCACGTCGGGGTTGCCCTCGGCGAGGACGTACTCGGCGGCGAGCAACAGCTCCTGCACCGTGCTGGCCATCCCGCGCTTGAGAAGCACCGGCCTCCCGGCCCGCCCCACCCGCCGGAGCAGGGGATAGTTCACCATGTTCCGGGCCCCGACCTGGAGGACGTCGGCCACCTCGGCCACCTGGTCGACCGATTCCGAGTCCAGCGCTTCGGTGACGATCAGGAGACCGGTCTCGCCGCGGGCGCGCGCCAGCAACCGCAGCGCCTCCTGGCCCAGGCCCTGGAAGGCGTAGGGCGAGGTCCGCGGCTTGAACGCCCCGCCCCGGAGGAACTGGACCCCGGACGCGGCCAGCCGGTGAGCCGTGGCCAGGATCTGTTCTTCGCTCTCGACGGCGCACGGGCCGGCGATGAGGACCACCTGGTCCCCGCCGACCGTCACGCCGCCGGGGAAGCGCACCACGGTCGGATCGGGATGCCATTCGCGGGAGGCCAGGTAGTAGGACGAGCCGCCCCAGAAGACCTCGTCCACGCCGGGAAGGGAGACCAGCTGCGCCCCGTCGGCAGGACCGCCGCCGCCGGTGACCGCGAGCGTGACCCGTCCCCGCTGGCCCTGCACCACGCGGGCGGCACCGCCGAAGCCGGCGACGGCGGCGATGACCCGGTCGGCGTCCGCCGGGGCCGCGTCAGGGCGCATCACGATCAGCACGGCCCGGCCGGCCTCAGGCCGGATGGGCGTGCTCGCCGAGGCGCACGCCGACGATGGTGGACACCCCGGGCTCCTGCATGGTCACGCCGTACACCGCATCGGCGGCCTGCATGGTGCGGGGGTTGTGGGTGATGACCAGGAACTGGGTCCGCGCCTTGAACTCGTTGAGCAGCGTCGTGAAACGGCCCACGTTGGAGTCGTCGAGCGGTGCGTCCACCTCGTCCATGAGGCAGAACGGGCTCGGCTTGGTCAGGTAGATGGCGAACAGGAGAGACGTGGCCACCAGGGTCCGTTCCCCCGACGACAGCAGGTGGATCCGCTGGGTCCGCTTGCCGCGCGGCGCGGCGTGGATCTCGATCTCGCTCTCGAGCGGGTCGTCCGGGTTGCTGAGGCGCAGCTCGCACTCGCCGCCGCCGAACAGGGTCGTGAAGACGTGGGTGAAGTGCCCCCGGATCGCCTCGAAGGTCTCGACGAACATCGTCCTGGCGGTGCCGTCGATCTCCCGGATGGCCTGCAAGAGCGACTGCCGGGCGGCGACCAGGTCGTCCCGCTGTGCCGACAGGAATTCGAACCGCTTGGTCTCTTCGGCGTGTTCCTCCATTGCCAGCGGGTTGACCGGGCCGATCGCCTCGAGGGCCGCCACCACGCGGCCGGCCTCAGCCTCGAGCGACTCGAGGTCGAGGTCGAGCAGCTGGGCGCCCTCGAGGAGCTGCTCCAGGGGAGCGTGCCACTCGTGCTCGACCCGCTCGCGGATGCTCCGCCGGGACGCCGCCACCTCGGCCAGCTCCAGCTCGAGCCGGTGGTGTTCCTCGGTGAGCAGTTCGACGCTGGTGCGGAGGTCGGCCAGTCGGCGATCGGTGTCGGTGAGGGCGCCGTCCGCATCGGTCAGGGCGGTTTCCGCTTCCGCGGCGGCCGCTTCCAGTCCCTGGAGCCCGGCGCGGCGTTCGCCCCGGACCTCCTCCCACTGGCGCTGCTGCTCCCCGAGGGCGGCGGCGTCGGCGTCGAGCCGGGTGACCTCGTCGCGAAGGCCGGCGATGACCGAGTCGGATTCGCCGATCGACCGGGTGACCCGGTCGAGCCGGTCGGAGGCGGCCCGCATCCGGGCGCCGAGATGCGCCTCCTGGACCTGCCAGTGCAGCCGCGTCTCACGGGCGCTCTCCTGGTCGGCCTCGAGCGCGGCCAGGCCGGCCCGCGCGGCGGCGAGGGCCTCTTCCGACCGGGCCCTGGCCACCTCACCATCGGTCAGCAGCGCGTCGACCTCGGCCAGCCGGCGTTCGGCCTGGGCCAGGCGCTCCTGCACCCGCTGCAGCTGCTGCTCCGAGTCCCCGGCTTCCCGGCGCAGATTGGCGACGATGCGCTGGGCGTCGTCCCGGGCGCCGATCGCCTGGCGCTCGGCCTCCTGCGCCCGGGCCAGGGCGGCGGCTGCTTCCTCCGATTCCCGCTCCAGAGTGGCGAGACGTTCGATCGTGGTCAGGAGAGTGGCCCGCGCCGCGGCCACCGTGCCTTCCTGGCGCTCCGCGTCCACCACCAGCTGCGCCAGGTCCGCCCGCCGCCGGATCGGTCCGGTCGGGCCGGCGGCGCCACCGAGGAACACCGCCCCGCTGGCCCGGCGGAGCACCCGTCCGGTCGCCTCGATCACTTCCGATCCTCCCACCAGCGCGTCGACCCAGGCGGCCGCCGGAGCGTCGGCGCGGAGGCGGTGCGAGAGCGGGTGGGGCCCGGGAGCGCGGACCGTCGGGCCCGGCTCCACCGGCAACAGCACCAGGGCCCCCGGCTGGGCCTCCGCGTGCCAGCGCTGGATCGCCTCGACCGCCCCCCAATCACGCACCAGCACCGCGTGGACCGATTCGCCGAGCAGTCGTTCCGCCAGTTCGGCGTCGGCGCGGTCGGTGGACAGGAAGTCGCTCAGCGGCCCCAGCACCGCTTCGCCAAACCGGGCCCGGGCGGCCAGCAGCGCGGCGGCGCCCGGAGCCAGGCCTACCCGGTCCCGCTCGAGTTCCTCCAGCGCCTGCCGGCGGGCGGTCAGCTGCGCCAGCGACTCTTCCGCCTGCCGCACCATGGCCCGCTCGGTGGCCTCGCGCTCGCGGGTTTCCGCCACCGCGTGCCGGGTGCGCTCGGCGCCGGCCGCCAGTTCGTGCACGTCGCGCCCCCGCTGGGCCGCCTGCTCGCCGGCCTCGCCAGAGCGATGCTCCGCCTGCCCCAGTTCGGTGCGAAGGGCCTGCAGGTGGGCCGCAGCGACCTCGGCGCGCTCCCGCAGCGAGGCCAGCTCACCATCGAGAGCCGTGCGCTCCCCTTCGAGGGCCCGGAGCGCCTGCACCCGGCCCTGCAGGTCCTGCTCCATCCCGCGGAGCGCGTCGCGCTGCCCGGCCAGCCGGGTCCGGACGTCCTCCTCCGCCGTCAGGCGCAGCGCCAGCTCCTGCTGAACGCGATCGTACTCGGCCTGGGCTTCGGTCCGCTCACTGCCGGCGGCATCGCTCTCGAGGCGCGCCTGCTGGGTGCGCACCTCGAGCTGGACCAGCTCTTCCTCCGCCCGGAGGCGCCGGCTGCCCATGTTCGAGAGCCGCTCCGCCGCCACCGCCAGGTCCGCCTCCAGCTTGGCGAGCGCCACCTGGGCTTCCGAAAGCTCCCGGGTGATCGTGGCACGGTGCGCTTCGGCCGCCGCGCGAGTCCTGGCGCGCTGCTCCTGTTCCACCGCGAGGCGGGCCAGCTCCTGGCGGGCTCCCGGGAGGTGCTGGTTCAAGTCGTGGTACCGGGTCTCGAGGCCCGTGGCCTGCCCGGACAGCTGGTCGAGCAGCCGCTGGGCCAGGGTGACCTGGACCAGGTACTTCTCCTCGGTGAGCTTGGCGTGACGTTCGGCCTTGCCCTTCTGGCGCGCCAGGCTCCGGATCTGGGACTGGACCTCGTTCAGCAGATCCTCGAGCCGCTGCAGGTCTGCCGCCGTCTCCTCGAGACGACGCTCCGACGCGTGCTTCCGGTCGCGGTACAGACCGATCCCCGCCGCCTCCTCGAAGAGCGACCGGCGCTCATCGGCGCGGTCCGACAGGAGCAGGTCGATCATCTTCGCCTCGATCACCACGCCGGCGTCGCTGCCCATGCCGGTCCCGCGGAGCAGGTCCTGGATATCCCGCAACCGGACCGGGGCCTTGTTCAGCTGGTACTCGCTGTGCCCCGAGCGGGAAAGCCGTCGGGTGATCACCACTTCCTGGTACGCGATCGGGAGGGTGCTGTCGCTGTTGTCGAGATAGAGCGAGACCTCGGTGACGTTCACCGGGCGGCGGTGGGCCGCGCCCTGGAAGATGACGTCCTCCATCTTGCCGCCCCGGAGGAGGCGAGCCGACTGCTCGCCCAGCACCCAGCGCACGGCATCGGAGACGTTCGACTTGCCACACCCGTTCGGGCCCACGATGGCCGTCACCCCTGGCTCGAACGTCAGGGTGACGGTGTCCGCGAAGGACTTGAAGCCGGAGAGCTCGAGGCGGGTGAGTTTCATTCGGGGAACGGTGCCTGGGTCGGGGGGAAGCGTGAAGGCACCAAAATAACGCCGTTGCCCCCTCTACGGAGGCAATCAGGCCGGCGGGAGGTCCGCGTCCCTGGTCACCACGAAATACGGGCGCCCCAGCCGCTTGCCGGCCTCGTCCGCCGCCTCCCGGGTGTGGAACGGGCCGACCATCACCCGATAGCTCTCCTCGCCTTCCCTGGGATCCCAGACCATGGTCTCGAAGCCGGCATCGGCCAGCTGCCGGGCCAGTTCATGGGCCCATTCCGGGTTCTGCGAACTGCTGACCTGGAGCCAGAGGCTGGCCTCCTCAGCGGTCGAGTCTGCGGGCCGCAGGGCGTTGTCCTGGATGGCCCGAGCCGACTCCGCGGCGGCAATCGCGATCCGTTCCCTCAGGGCCGGGACCCAGGGTACCGTGATCCACCGGTCCACCGCGCCGCCCTCGATCCGTCCCACCGGTTGCGGCGGGAGCACGGCCACATCGTACCCGACCACGTCATCGCCGTCCGTGACCACGAGAACCGATGCCCCGGTGAGGAGGGGAAGATCCTCCCGCCAGACCCCCGGCAGGGTGACGGTGTAGGTCATGGTGGCCAGGTCCATGACCATGATCGAATCCCCCGCGGCGGTAGGAGCGAACAGCCAGCGGCCGGAACCGTCGCCCCGAAGGGCGGTGGCCGGCAGCGGGAGGTCGATCGAACCCAGCCGGTCTCCGCTGAACCGGTCGGCGACCGTGACCAGGTCGCCCGCCAGGGCGAAGAGGCGGTGCCCCGAGGGGCTGAAGAGCAGTGCGGAGGGCGCCTCGGGCTGGCCGACGTCGCGGAGGTGACTGCCGTCGGTCACCCGGTAGAGCTGCACCTTGTCACCCGCGGCGGTGGCCAGCAGCTCCGCCCACCAGGTGACCGCGATGGGGCCGGTGGAAAGGGTGATCGAAGGTCCCGACCGGTCCACCGAGAGCAACTGGGCTTGTGGCTCGGCGCCCGAGCGGACAGCGACCACCTGGCCGCCTATCGCCCCGTACAGGGCCGTCTGCTCCGCGGGGAGACGGGCGGGGAAGATGGTGGTCGCCCGCCGCGCCAGCCGGATGAGACGGTTGGCCGAGTCCACGGCCCAGGCGGCGCCGTCAGGACCGATGGCGCCGCGCTCCACGCCCGAGAGATAGGGCCGGAACGAGCCCGACTCGAGGTCCAGGGCCAGCAGCCTCCGCCTGGTGTCGAGCAGGTACACCAGCCGCTGATCGAGGTCGAACCCGAGGATTCGCTCCACGGCAGGGAGGCGGCTCCCGGACCGCCAGCCCTCGGCGATCAGGCTGTCGGGGCGATAGGCCAGCGCGGCCCCGCCCGCC
>DASWBQ010000418.1:0-10719 GCA_036390535.1 Gemmatimonadales bacterium
GTCGCCGCATCGGGCAGGACCCCTCGGCAGGCGCCGAGGTTGTCCACTGCGTGGTGCGGCTTGGTCATCCCCGGGATGGCGCAGGTCACCGCCGGGTGCGAGACCACGTACTTGAGGAAGAACTGCGCCCACGACGCCGCACCGAACTCCTTCGCCCAGTCCGGCAGGGGCCGGTCACCCACCCGCTGGAACAGCCGCCCCCGGCCGAACGGCAGGTTGATCAGCACCGCTGTGCCGGCGTCGGCCGCCGCCGGCAGCAGCCGGTCGGCGATGGCACGCTCGTCCACTGCGTAGTCGGCCTGGATGAAGTCGAGTCTCTCGCTTCGCACCAGCCGCTCCAGTTCCTCGTATTGCCGGTCCGACGAGGTGCTGATTCCGATGTACCGGATCTTCCCGGCGGTCTTCCATTCCCGCAACGTCGCCAGCTGGGTGGCGGTGTCGGTCAGGTTGTGCACCTGCATCAACTCGACCCGGTCGGTGCGGAGCCGCGCCAGCGAATGGTTCATTCCCTCGATACCTGCGTCACGCCCGGTCCGGTCCACCTTCCCCGCCAGGAAGACCCGGTCCCGCGCCTTCAGCTCCGCGAAGATCTCACCCAGAATCTCTTCGGAGTTCCCGTAGGAGGGCGCGGTGTCGACCACCTTGCCGCCGTTCTCGAGGAACGCCGCCACCGTCTGGCGGAACGGCGTGCGATCCTCTCCCGCGGCCGCGCGGTAGTTCCGGGTGCCCAGACCGATCACCGGCACCAGCTCGCCGGTGCCGGGAATCTTCCTGGTGATCAGGTCGGAGGGCCGCTGGGCCCAGAGGCCGCGTGGCAGGACGCTGCCGGCCACGGCACCAGCGCCAATGGCAAGGAGATCACGACGGGAAAGCATCACGCGCTCCATGATCAGGTCACCGGAATACTAGCCGCTGTCTCCAAGTGGGCTTCTGGGTCCCGAAGGCGGCGGCCAGTTCGTAGGTGCCGGGAGCGGGGGGAGTGAACTCGAAGTCGTAGGTCTCGCCCACCGCCACCCGCTGGTTGGCGGCCTGCATCGTCCGCCGTGCCGGCGGCAGGTCGGCGCCGTCCTTGGCCCGGGCCCGCCACTGCATGTGGGTCGTGTCCTGGACGATCCGGTACCGGATGTTATTCGCCGGCCCGATGTTGATGAACCGGAACCGGTGGGTGATGTCGGCCCGCAGTTCCAACGGCGGCCCACTGGTCGAATCGCCGTTCACCATCAGGCTCCCGTCCCCGTTCCAATGCCCGATGTATACATGGTCCTGCGTGGCGTCGTACCGCTCGCCCGGCTCCAGTACGATCAGCGGGCCGATCGCGCCCTGCACCACCTGCTCGATGTCGTTGATGTGGGTGTGGTACATGAAGGTCCCGGCCCGAACCAGGTCGAGCCGGGCCGTGAAGCTGTCCCCCGGGAGCACCGGCGGCGCCACCGCGGCCCCGGCCCCGCTCCATCCCGCCACGCCGTCCGACCAGCTCTCGAGTTCGATCCCGTGCCAGTGAACCGCCACCGCTTCGCGCGCCCGGTTGTGCAGCACCACGTCGGTGGGCTCGCCCCGGGTCAGCACCAGCAGGGACCCCGGGATCTGCACCGAATCGGGCGCCGGGGCCACCGGTCCCTGCTGCATGATGTAACTGTAGGTCTTCCGCATCGCACCGCGCGGTCCCCCCTCGTTCACGAACAGGTCGATTCGCCGCGGCGTCCCCGGCTGCGCGTAGTTCTCCCCGGGCCTCGGGGCCACAACCATCCCCAGCACCAGCCCCGCCATGTGCTGCATCGGGTTGTGGGACGTGGTTTCCCGAATTTCCGCGGTTTCATCGTGGGCATGATCGAGCCGCGCGTCCGGAATCACGTGGAAGGTCAGGTGGCAGTGGAACAGCCAGTTGCCCGGCCGGTCCGGCGACCAGGTCAGGGTTCGGGTGTGCCAGGCGGGCATGTTTTCGGTCACGCCGAGCGCCCGGAGCGAGTCGGGAATATCCTGGCTGGTGATGCCGTTGCCGGTCTGGTCCAGCCGGAAATAGAAGCCGTGCAGGTGCATCGGATGGGACCGAATCGTCCCGTTGATCACCCGCCAGCGCGCCGTGTCGCCGACCGTCAGCCCGATCCGTTCGGTGTGGGGCCAGGACTTGCCGTTGATCGCGAGGGCTTCCCGCCGGATCACGGAGTCAATCGTTTCGGTGTAGATGTTCATCACGAAGACCCGGTCGGGCGGGGAGCCGCCCGGCGGATCGACCACGAAGGCACCCCCGGCTGTTTCGTGCTGCTCACCCCCGGCGTCGGGGTTGTGCCCGATCACCGCGCGGTAGAGGTAAGTGCCGGGTGCACCCGCCCGGAAGACTACCTCCTTCGCGGCTCCGGGAGCGATGTGCAGGGTCTCGCTCACCGCGATCGGCTGGGTAGCGAACCCGATGACATGGATGGTCGAGTCCGGAAGGACGTTACGGATGGTGGCCCGCACCGTCGTCCCCGTCGGGACCCGGATCAGCGGGGCGGGAATGCTGGGCGCCTTCCCCTCTTCACCGAACGCCTCCACCGTGATGAACGGTCCCGGATCGGTGTCGGGGTACCAGTCAGCGCGCTGCACCACCAGGCGGATCGCCAGCGTGTCGCCGCGGCGCGTCCCCGCCGGAACCCGGTTGTCGTTGGCCTGAATCCTCGGGTGTTCCGGCAGCGAACCGTGACCGGCACTGAGAGACAGCAACGCAGTCAGGAGTGCCGCGGCGTATGGATTGAGCATCCGCAAAACTCGTCACTGTCCGGGAATCTCGCCAGAGGGCACGGGAAACCACTTGCCGCCGCAACGTCATCGTCCCACCTTCGGGCATGCGTCGGCTCCTCGCCGCCTTCTTCCCGATCCTGGCCGCGTGTGCCGCCGATCCTCCTGCCGAGGCCGCCGGGACGCGGGTCGTGCCCGAGCCGGTCCCGGTGCATGCCCCGGCGGTCCGCCGGTACCTCGCCCCATACTTTCCGACCA
Organism: Gemmatimonadales bacterium; assembly: GCA_036390535.1. GTDB lineage: Bacteria > Gemmatimonadota > Gemmatimonadetes > Gemmatimonadales > GWC2-71-9 > SZUA-320. The sequence goes on from DASWBQ010000418.1 coordinate 2,974, forward strand.
CCCCGCCTGTCGTCGATGGTCTTCTCGACGACCCCGCCTGGGCGACCGCTCCGTGGTCCGAGCCATTCGTCGACATCGCGGGCTTACGTCGCCCTCGACCACACCTCGACACCAGGATGCGCGTCGGCTGGGACGACAGCACTTTTTACCTCGCCGCCCGGCTCGAGGAACCCGACGTCTGGGCCACCCTCGTGACGCGCGACACCGTGATCTTCCACGACAACGACTTCGAGGTCTTCCTCGACCCCGACGGGGACACGCACGACTACGCCGAACTCGAGATCAACGCCCTCGGCACGGTCTGGGACCTGCTGCTCGAGCGTCCCTATCGCGACGGCGGACCCGCGGTCACCACCTGGGACGTCGCCGGGCTTCGAAGCGCGGTGCACATCGACGGCACCCTCAACGACGCCCGTGACCGCGATCGCGGCTGGTCGGTCGAACTCGGCATTCCCTTCTCCGCGCTCGGGCGCAGCCGGCCCGCGGACGGCGAGCAGTGGCGGGTCAATTTCTCCCGGGTGCAGTGGGCCCTCGAGCGGACCGGCACCGGCTATCGCAAGCGCGCCGGCCCTGAGCAGAACTGGGTCTGGTCGCCGCAGGGACTGGTGAACATGCACCTCCCCGAACTCTGGGGCGTGGTGCAGTTCGGCGGCAGCCCGCGCCCCCTGGACGACCAGGTCGAGCGGTGGGCGCTCCGCCGGGTCTATTACGCCCAGCGCGCGTACCACGCCTCTACTGGGGTCTACTCGACGGAGCTGGCCGCCATCGGTCTGACCGACCTCCGTGACCACGTCCGCCTGACTGGGACTGGCCGTGGGTACGTTGCTGGTGTCCAGACAGCCAGCGGAGATTCGCTGCTCATCTCGGAGGATGGGCGGCTCTCTCTCGACTCACGACGCACGACTTACGACTAGCATGCATCGCCGCGACTTCCTTGTCTCCGCCGCCGCCGTCGCCCTCCCCCGGTTTCCCGAGGCATCCGTCCCCCGCGCCTGGACCTGGGTCCACGGCGGCGAGGGGACGCCAGCCGAGTGGCGGAGCCGGTTTCGGCGCATCGCGAAGGCCGGCGTTGGCGGTGTGCTGGTCGGGGGCGGGGACACCGCCCTCCTCTCCGACGCCGCCCGCGCCGAGGGGCTCCAGTTCCATCGCTGGAGCTGGGCGCTCAATCGCACTGGCGACGCCTGGGTGAAGGAACATCATCCGGAGTGGTTCAGTGTCAGCCGGGAAGGGAAGTCGAGCCTGACCCATCCGCCGTATGTCGGCTACTACCAGTGGCTCTGCCCGTCGCGTCCTGAGGTGCGCGGGTACCTTCGCGGCGTGATGGCGGACCTGGCGGGCGATCCGCGCATTGACGGCGTGCACCTCGACTACATCCGCCATCCGGACGTGATTCTCCCTCGCGCACTCTGGCCCAAGTACAACCTCGTCCAGGATCGGGAATACCCGCCGTTCGACTTCTGCTATTGCGAAGTCTGCCGCGCGAGTTTCTGGCGCGAGACCGGCACCGACCCGCGCGATCTGTCGGACCCGGCGATCAGCGTCGCCTGGCGGGAGTACCGCTGGCGGAGCGTCACTCGTGTCGTCGAGACGGTGGCCGAGGCCGTCCACGCCCGCGGGAAGCCGATCAGTGCCGCCGTCTTTCCGACCCCGACCATCGCCCGGGCGCTGGTCCGGCAGGCGTGGGAGACGTGGCCGGTCGACGTCGTCTTCCCGATGATCTATCACGGCTTCTATCTGCAGCCGGTGTCGTGGGTGGGGGAGGCCGCGCGGGAGGGGGTCACTCGCCTCGCGGGCCGCCGGCCTCTCGTGGCTGGCCTCTACCTGCCGGACCTCAACCCCGCTGATCTCGGCCAGGCCGTTGGTCTCGCCCTCGGAGCCGGCGCAGCCGGGGTGTCCGTCTTCGAGATGGGCGGCCTCAGCGACGCGCATCTCCGGTCGCTGCGTCCCGCGCTGGGTTGAGCCTCCCGGAACGACGGAGGGCGGCCCGTGACCGGTGCCGCCCCCTCGTGATGCCCAACCTCTTGCGCCTACGGGTGCCTGCCGCCGGGACCGCCCATCCCGTGCCCCGGCTTGCCGCGCCCCGCCAGGTCGAACTGGAAGGTGTCGCCGTTCACGGTAATGGTGGCGAACTGGGTCCCGTTGAACGTGATCGTCACGTTCTTGGTCTCTTTGGTGCCGTCCTTTGGGCCGCCGGTGAACGTGACCGACACCTGCCGGGTGATCGTCCCGGCCGTTGGCCAGCTGGTGGGTGTCCGCGGGACCGGGATGACCACACTGCTGATGGTCTCCTGCTCCGTCATGTCCATTTGCATCGACCCGCCGTCCCGGGTGTGCACTCGCGTCGAGGTTCCCGACGAGCTGCCGTTCCAGGTCATGCTGGTCTCGGAGCCCTCGAGCCCGGTCACGGTCAGCTGGCTCTCCCGGTGGACCGTGCCGCTCATGTGGCCCCGGTCGATGGCGCCGTCCACCTCGACCTCGAGAACCACCTTGTCCGTCGTGGCGGCGTCGTAGGCGCTCTGCGATGCGCCGCCCTTGGTGAAGAAGCTGCAGGTCCGCGTCACCGTCAGGCCGTCGCGGCCCCCGTCGGTGCACTCGAACTTGCCCGGGTCGGCCCGGAGCCCGAACCCGAGCGGACCGCCGGGGCCCCGCATCATCTCGACATGCTGGGCCGCAGCCTCGCCGGACATCGCGGCAACGGCCAGGTCGGCGGTCAGGTCCGAGCCCATCGGATCGGTGGTGGTATCACAGGCCGCCAGGGTGATCAGCAGGCCGGCAGCGGCAAGTAGGCGGATGGGACGCATGACAACCCTTGGGTAAAGGTCAGACCGACATGGGAATATACGGGAGACGCAGCCTGCCCTGCGGTGTTAAGCCCGTCCGGCCGGGGGCCGGCCTGACCCCGCTCCGGTCAGGCCACCCTTCCGTCCCGGCGGCGCCGGGGACATACTCTCCCCTTCCACCCACCCCGAGTACCCATGCGGATCCGCCCGTTCCTGACCCTCTGTGCCCTGGCCCTCGCTCCGGCCGCCCTCCCGGCCCAGGCTCCTGCCGCTGCCCAGCAGGCCGCGGCGGCCGTGCTCGCGCTACCCGAATCGCTCCGTGAAGGCGCGACGGTGCTCGGGTACGGGGACGGGAAGGGGCTGGTGACGCTGAAAAAGGGCGGCAACCACATGATCTGCCTGGCCGATGATCCGGCCGTCCCGGCCTTCCATGTCGCCTGCTATCACGACTCGATGGAGCCCTTCATGGCCCGGGGGCGGGAACTGCGGGCAACGGGCGTGACCGGTGACCAGGTGGACACCGTCCGGTTCCGCGAGGTGAAGGAAGGGAAACTCAAGATGCCCACCCAGCCGGCGATGCTCTATTCGCTGAGCGGGCCCCCGGGGAGCTGGGACCCCGCGACGGGGGAAGTGAAGGGCGGTCGCCCGCTGTACGTCACCTACATCCCCTACGCGACCTCGGCGACGACAGGGCTTCCCGAGATTCCGTCGCGCGGCAAGCCGTGGATCATGTTCCCAGGCACGCCCAAGGCCCACATCATGTACACGCCGGAGATGTAGAGCAGCCTGACGTCAGACGTCGAACGTCGGAAGCGTGGACCGAACGGCAACAGGGGACCGCCTTCGCGCTCGTTCGACGTTTGGCGGACGACGTTCGACCGCGGCTTACCGCCCGTCACCCCCGAGGGCCGTGTCCACCAGCTTCCGCAGGATCTCCTCGTAATAGGGCTTCTCGCGGAGGCTGGCGCGGGACCCCGGGAAGAGCACCAGCGAGAGGTTGGCACCGGCGGCGTTCATGTCGGTCAGCACCAGCGCCACCCGCTGGTCGTTGGAGAGCCGGGTGTTGTCAATCATCGGGGTGCTGAAGAAGCCGACCTCGAACTCGACTTCATAGCGGCCGGTCGCGGCTGCCGAGACGCCGGGCTGCTCCGGGGTCTCGATCTCCAGCCTGACCCGCAGCTCCCGCTGCGCGGTGTCGGCCTGCAGCAGGGTGACCCGGAACCGCCGGGCGATTCCGTCGAGCGACCGGGAGATATCCTCGAGCTGCTGCGGTGCCTCGCCGTTCACCAGCCCGTCCTCGATCAGGACCGTCCAGTCAAACCGCTGGCCGCCGGACTCCAGCACGATCAGTTGCTTCCGGGTCACCTCGCGCGCCAGTTCGCTCAGCCGGCTTTCGTAGCCGCGCCGCTCGCCCGGCGCCAGGGACGCGGTCTGGATCTCCCGCCGGATGTGCTCGAACAGCGGGGTCAGGCTCAGCGCTTCGTGAAAGTTCTGGGCCAGCAGTTCCATCTTGAGCAGCTTCGCTTCCAGCGAGGTGGACTGGGCGTCGAAGAAGGAGCCGATGATCGACTGGAACATCTCCTTGCGGAGCGTCGCCTCCGATTCCTCCCGCTTGCTCATCAGCTCGCTGTAGAGCCGGAGCTTGGCCTCGGCGTTCTGCTGCTGCTCGAGCGCGCTGGACCCGATGAAGCCGAGGCTGGCCACGGCCGCGGCGGTCAGCAGGCCGCCCACCGGCGCCAGGATGATCTGGAGCTTGTCCCAGCGGTCCTTGTGGTCGGGGGCGCCGCCCATCTCAGACCCGCTTCAGAACGTACTTGCCCTCGATCTGCTCGAGCACCAGCCGGTACCGCGCCGGCTTCTCGAAGACCACGACCTCGACGCTGGGGGTCTGCCCCTCGTAGCTGACCCCGACCCGGCACTTGCCCTCCCCCTGGACCGTCACCCGGAAGGAGCCCTTGGCGTCGGTGGTTGCTTCGGCGGTCGCCGCCCCGCAGGTGAGCGTCACCTTCACCTCGGCGAGGTACTTGTCCCCCAGCCGCAGGTCGCCATAGATCCCCCCGAACGACCACGTCGCGAAGAGCAGGTTTGTGAGCACTGGTATCGACATGGGTCCCCCCTGGAGGTTGCTGCCTCTGAATCTAGACGGTCCACCTGCCCGTCTGCCCGTCTGCCCGTCCTTCCCTATATTCTCCCCATGCCCCGGTTCCCGAACCTCACCGTCCTCGACCATCCGCTGATCCAGCACAAGCTGGCCATCCTCCGGGACAAACGGACCCCGACCAAGGAATTCCGGGCCCTGGTGAGCGAGATCGCGATGCTGATGACCTACGAGGTCACCCGTGACCTGCCCACCTGGCCGGTGGACGTCGAGACGCCGCTGGAGACCGCCAGGTGCAGGATGGTGGCCGGGAAGAAGCTGACCCTGGTGCCAATTCTCCGTGCCGGCCTCGGCATGGTGGATGGCATTTCACAGCTGATTCCTTCCGCCCGGATCGGGCACATCGGGCTGTACCGGGATCACGACACCCTGAAACCGGTCCGGTACTACTTCAAGGTGCCGCGCGAGGCCGCCCGGGACTTCTACCTGCTCGACCCGATGCTGGCGACGGGCGGATCGGCCGTGGCCGCCGTCCAGCAGCTCAAGGAGGCCGGCGCGGCACGGATCCGGCTGATCTGCATCGTCGCGGCTCCCGAGGGGGTCCAGGACATGCTGACGGCGCACCCCGACGTCCCCATCTTCTCCGCCGCGCTCGACCGCCAGCTCAATGAGCACGGCTATATCCTCCCCGGCCTTGGCGACGCCGGCGACCGGATCTTCGGAACCCGATGACACTCCAGATCACTTTCCACGGCGCGGCGGGGCGGGTGACCGGATCGCTCCACCTGCTCGAGGCGGCCGGGGCCCGGATTGCGCTCGACGCCGGCCTGTTCCAGGGTCCGCGCAAGGAGTCGAGCGAGCTCAATCGTGCCCTGCCCTTCGATCCCCGGCGCCTCGACGCGGTCATCCTGAGCCACGCCCACATCGACCACTCGGGCAGGCTGCCGCTGCTGGTGCGGCACGGCTTCCACGGGCCCATCTACGCCACCCCGGCCACCCGGGACCTCTGCGCGGTCATGCTGACCGATTCGGCGGAGATCCAGGAAAAGGACGCCGAGTTCCTGGCCCGTCGCGGCCGCGCCGGGCCGCTCAGCGAGCCGCTCTATTCGGTCGCCGACGCCATCGCCGTCCAGGACCTGATTCTGGGCGTGCCCTATCGGCGGCTCCAGTTCGCCCGCCGCCACCTCTCTTTCGAGTTCACCGAGGCCGGGCACATTCTCGGTTCCGCCTCGGTCGACATCCGGATCACCGAGAACGGGCGGCCCCATCGTCTCGTCTTCTCGGGCGACATCGGCCGGACCGGACTTCCCATCATCCGTGACCCCGATCCGCCATCCGGCCCCGTGGACACCCTGATCATCGAATCCACCTACGGCGACCGCGAGCACGAGGACGTCAGTCTGGCCGAGCAGCGCCTCGGCGAACTGGTGCGCCGGGTCACTGGCCGGGGCGGGAAGCTCCTGATCCCGTCCTTTGCGCTGGGGCGGGCCCAGGAGCTGGTCTATTCGCTCCACGCCCTCTTCCGCCGCGGCGAGATCCCGGGGATACCGATCTACGTGGACAGTCCGCTGGCGGTGGACGCCACGGCCGTGTTCCGGCTCCACCAGGACGTCTTCGATCACCGCGAGCAGCTGGTGGCCCGGCAGAGTGCGATCTTCGACTTCCCGCTGGTCCGCTACGTCCGCGACGTGCAGGAGTCCAAGCAGCTCAACAGCCTGCATGGCCCCGCCGTCATCATCGCCGCCTCGGGCATGGCCGAGAGCGGTCGCATCCTCCACCACCTGGCCAGCCACATCGGCGATCACCGCAACATGGTGCTGATCGTCGGATTCCAGGCTGAGTACACCCTCGGCCGCCGGATCCAGGAGGGCCAGAACCCGGTCAAGATCTTCGGCGAGATGATGCCCGCGCGCGCCGAGGTCGAGACCATCACCGGCTATTCCGCCCACGCCGACCGGAACGAGCTCCGCGCCTGGGTGCGGAAGATGGGCGGCCCGATCAAGCGCGCCTTCGTCGTCCACGGCGAGCCGGGGGCCGCGCTGGCGATGGCCCGGATCCTCGGGGAAGAGGGCGTGGAGGACGTCGTGGTTCCCAGGCACGGCGAGACGTTCCCTCTGTGAGGCGGCTGCTCCGCTGGCTGCTGCGCCTGGTCGCCCTTGGCGCCGTCCTGTACGGCGCCATCGTCTTCTATGTCTGGTGGGTCAGCCGGCTGGACCAGCGCCGTCCCGCCGACGCCATCGTCGTCCTCGGCGCCGCGCACTACAATGGCCGGCCGTCGGAGGTCCTCCGGGCCCGGCTCGACCAGGCCGCCGCTCTCTACGCCGCCGGTCTCGCGCCGGTCGTCGTGGTGACCGGCGGAATGGCCGAGGGGGACCGCGTTAGCGAAGCCACGGTGAGCCAGCGGTACCTGGTCGGGCGCGGGCTGCCTGATTCGGCCGTCGTGGTGCTGCCGGTCGGCCGCAATTCCCGTCAGTCGATGGCGTCCGCCGCCGAATGGCTGCAGGACCGCGGGTTGGAGAGCGTGCTCCTGGTCAGCGATCCGTTCCACATGGCCCGGCTGGTGGCCGAGGCCCGGGGGCACGACCTGGTCGCCTGGGTGTCGCCCACCCGGACCAGCCCGATTTCCCTGAGGCCCGGGACGGAGCTCCAGCGGATCGCGTCGGAAGCCCTCAAGGTGCCCGTGGTCTGGTTCACCCATCTCACGGGGGGGCAGGAAGCCCGCGCCCGGCCGCCGGGATGAACGCGGCCTGGGTGTCGCTCGCCGCCCTCGCGGCGGCGATCGTCGTCGGGACCGTCTGGCGGCTCAACGTCGGGTTGCTGGCGTTCGCCCTCGCGTATGTCGTGGGCATCGGAGTCGGTGGCCTGAAG
>DASWBQ010000419.1:0-2625 GCA_036390535.1 Gemmatimonadales bacterium
CGGAGACAGGCTGGTCGGCGCAGGCCGCCAGAACGGCAAGACCTGCCAAGAGCACGACTTGGCAACGCATCGGGCACTCCTTCTCAGTAGGGAACTACCGTTACACCTTCGCGCTTCGGGGCCAGTCACGCAAGTGGGTGACCGATCCCGCTACGCCTTCAGCACTTCCAGTGCCACCGGGACCCTCCCCATTGGCGCCGACACCTGGGCCCCCGCGACCCGGCCCCGGACCGCCGCCAGCATCTCCCGGGCGATCCGGACTCCCTCCGCCAGACCGGCTTCCTTCCCCGCCTCGCTGGCCCGCCGCATCCTGTCCAGGATCGCCCCGGGGATCGTGATGCCGGGCACCTCGTTCGCCAGGAACTCGGCGTTCCGGACGGAGACCAGCGGCCAGATGCCGGCCACGACCGGCAGCCGGTACTGCTCGACCCGCGTGAGGAACCGGTCCAGCTGGTCGAGATCGAAGACCGGCTGGGTGATGGCGAACTCCGCCCCCGCCTCCGCCTTCCAGGCGAACCGGGACAGCTCCCGCTCGAAGTCGGGCGCCGCCGGGTTCACGCCGACCCCGATCACGAACTTCGTCGGCGCCCCGATCGGGTTGCCGCCCGGATCGAGCCCCCGGTTCAGCCGGCTCACCAGGTTGGTGAGGCCGATGCTGTCGATGTCGAAGACCGCCGTCGCGTCGGGATAGGGGCCCATCTTGGGCGGATCCCCCGTCACCAGCAGGAGGTTCCGGAGCCCCGCCGCCGACGCGCCCAGCAGGTCCGACAGCATGCCGAGGAGGTTCCGGTCACGGCAGGCGTAGTGGACCACCGTCTCGAGCCCCACCTCCCGCTCGATCAGGATGCCGGAGATCAGCGCGCCCATCCGGCTCTGCGCCCGCGGTCCGTCGGGAATGTTGACCGCGTCCACTCCCGCCGCCTTCAGGTCCCGGCACTGGTCGAACATCGGGCCCGGGTCCACGCCCCTGGGCGGGACGATCTCCACCGTGGTGATGAACTCGCCCCGCGCCAGCCTGGCGCCGTACCGGCTCCGCTCCGCCAGCGGAGCGGTGGGCACCCCCGCGGCATGGAACTCGGTGGTGTGGCCGGTGTGATGGTGCCGGGGCGCCACCGACTGGACGTACCCGACGATCGCCTTGATGTGCTCCGGGGTGGTGCCGCAGCACCCGCCCACGAACATCGCCCCCGCCTCCACCATCCGGCGGGCGTAGCTGGCCACGTACTCGGGTGACGCCATGTAGATCTTCCGGTCCCCGACGTCACGCGGCAGGCCGGCGTTCGGCTGCGCCGAGAGCGGCAGGCTGGTCACCTCGGCGAGGCGCTCGATCGCGTCCAGGACCGTCTGGGGGCCCACCGAGCAGTTGATGCCGAGGACATCCACTCCCATCGCCTCGATTTCCGGCCCGAACACGGCCGGCTCGGTGCCGTACACGGTGAGGCCGTCCGGGCCAAGGGTCACCTGGGCCACGATCGGCAGGTCGGAGAGCGACTTCACCGCGCGCACCGCGGACCGCAGCTCGTTCAGGTCGCTGAAGGTCTCGAGCATGAAGCCGTCCACCCCGCCCGCCAGCAGCCCCTTCGCCTGGCGGCGGAACGCCTCCTCCGCCTCCTCGACGCTGGTCTCGCCGAACGGCTCGATCCGGACCCCAAGCGGCCCGATGGCGCCGACCACGCTGGCGCGGCTTCCGGCCGCCTCCTTCGCCAGGCGGGCCGCGGCTTCGTTGATCCGCTCGGTGTCGTCGGCCAGGCCGTACTGGGCCAGCTTCCGGGGATTGGCGCCGAAGGTGTTGGTCTCGATGACCTCCGCCCCGGCCTTCACGTAGGCGCGGTGGATGTCCCGGACCAGGTCGGGCTCCTTCAGGTTCAGCTCGTCATAGCAGACGTTCAGGAAGGCGCCCTTGCTGTAGAGCATGGTGCCCATGGCGCCGTCGACGACGTGGACGCGGTGGTCTGAGAGGAGATCGCGAAGCGTGGGCATTCAGACGCCAGGGCGGCAGGACGGCAGGACGGCAGGGGTCATCGTTCGTATCCGAGGTTGGGGGCCAGCCACCGCTCCACCGCGGCGATGTCCATCCCCTTCCGGCGGGCGTACTCCCGCACCTGGTCGCGGCCGATGCGGCCGACGCCGAAGTACTGGGCCCGGGGATGCCAGAAGTAGTACCCGCTGACCGAGGCCGCCGGATGCATCGCGAAGCTCTCGGTCAGCGTGATGCCGGCGTTCCCCGGTGCGTCGAGCAGCTCGAAGATGGTGGCCTTCTCGGTATGATCGGGGCAGGCGGGGTAGCCCGGCGCAGGCCGGATGCCCTGGTAGCGTTCCCGGATCAGTTCTTCGTTGGCCAGGGCCTCGCCGGGCGCATAGCCCCAGAGCTCGCGCCGGACCCGCTCGTGCAGCCGCTCGGCGAACGCCTCGGCGAGCCGGTCGGCGAGCGCCTTGGCCAGGATCGCCGAGTAGTCGTCGTGGGCGGCTTCGAAGGCCTTCACCAGGGTGTCGAGACCGATGCCCGCGGTGACGGCGAAGAGCCCCAGGTGGTCGGGCACGCCGGACTCCCGGGTGGCCACGAAGTCGGCCAGCGCGTAGTTGGGCCGACCGTCGGGCTTGGCCATCTGCTGGCGCAGGGTGTGG
>DASWBQ010000420.1:0-5521 GCA_036390535.1 Gemmatimonadales bacterium
GGTGTGGTCCGCCGATGGCCAGAGCATCCTGGTCGCTGCCAACGCCCGGCCGCAGTACATCCTCGAGCCGCGGGACACCGACATCTTCGCCTTCGACGCCACCACCGGGGCGGCGCGCCGCCTCACCGACCGCCGCGGCCCGGACGACGACCCGGCGGTCTCGCCTGACGGCAGGTTGGTGGCCTACACCGGCTATGACGACCGGAAGCTCGGCTATCAGGTCGTCCGTCTCTACGTCATGAACGCGGACGGCACCAGCCGGCGGGAGCTGCTGCCGGACTTCGGCCGCGACGTGACCGCGCCGCAGTGGACCGCAGACGGGACCGGACTGGTGTTCCAGTCGGAAAGCGAAGGGATGCTCCGCCTCTTCCAGGTCAGCCTGCGGGGTGGGGCTCCAGTCCGGCTGGCGGACTCGGTGGGGAGCGGGAGCAGCGCCTACACCGGCGGGTCGTTCTCGCTGTCACGCACCGGGCGGATCGCCTATACCTGGGCCACTGCCACCCGCGCCGGCGACGTCGCGGTGGACGGGCTCGGCAGCGCGCCGACGCAGGTGGTGACGGCGCTCAACGACGACGTCCTGGCCCAGCGACAGGCTGGAGCGGTGGAGGAGATCTGGTACCCCTCCTCGAAGGACGGCCGCCGGATCCAGGGCTGGATCATCAAGCCGCCGGGCTTCGACCCCGCGAAGAAGTACCCGCTACTGCTCGAGATCCACGGCGGTCCCTTCGCTGCGTACGGGCCCAAGTTCGACATCGAGAAGCAGGTCTGGGCGGGCGCCGGCTATGTGGTGCTCTACACCAACCCCCGCGGGAGCACCAGCTACGGCGAGGAGTTCGCCTCCCTGATCCACCATGCCTATCCGGGAGACGACCGGTTCGACCTCGAGTCGGGCGTCGACGCGGTGGTTGCCAGGGGGTACATCGACCCATCCCAGCTCTACGTCACGGGCGGCAGCGGTGGCGGCGTGCTCACCGGCTGGCTGATCGGGCACACCGGCCGGTACCGGGCCGCGGTAGCGCAGTACCCGGTGGTCAACTGGTACTCCTTCGCGCTCACCACGGACATCCCCTACACGACCCAATACTGGTTCCCCGGCTTCCCCTGGGAACACCAGGACCAGTACCTGGCGCGGTCGATCATCTCGAAGGTCGGCGCGGTGACCACGCCGACAATGGTGATCACCGGGGAGAGCGACTGGCGCACGCCGATGTCGGAGTCGGAGCAGTACTTCCAGGCACTGATGCTGAAAGGCGTGCCGTCGACGCTGATCCGGGTGCCGGGGGAATTCCACGGCATCCGGGGGCGGCCGAGTCACTTCATGCAGAAGATCGGGTACATCCAGGCGTGGTTCGACCGGTACAAGAAGCCCGCCGCGTAGCCGGGTAGATTGCTCCCATGGCGGAGCGACTGCATTTGGTCATCGCGGGGCACGTCGACCACGGCAAGAGCACCGTGGTCGGCCGGCTGCTGGCCGATACCGGCTCGCTCCCGGACGGGAAGCTGGAGCAGGTAAGAGCACTCTGCGCCCGCACCGCCCGCCCGTTCGAGTATGCCTTCCTCCTCGACGCCCTGAAGGAGGAACGGGCCCAGGGGATCACCATCGACACCGCCCGGGTCTTCTTCCGCACCCCCCGGCGCGACTGCATCATCCTCGACGCGCCGGGCCACGTCGAATTCCTGAAGAACATGGTGACGGGCGCCTCCCGAGCCGAGGCGGCGCTGCTGGTGATCGACGCCAGGGAAGGCGTCCGGGAGAACACCCGCCGTCATGGCTACCTCGCCGCCATGCTCGGGATCCGGCAGCTGGCCGTCGTGGTCAACAAGATGGACCTGGTGGAGTGGGACCACGACGTCTTCGGCCGGATCGTCACCGAGTACCGCGCCTTCCTGCGTGCCGCCGGAGTCGAGCCGCTTCGCTTCATCCCCGCCTGCGCCCGCGACGGCGACAACCTGGCGACCCGGTCCAGCCGCATGCCATGGTATGACGGCCCGACGGTCCTGGAACAGATCGAGTCCTTCGAGCCGGCCAGCCAGCCGGTGGCACGCCCGTTCCGGATGCCGGTGCAGGACGTCTACAAGTTCACCGAGCGTGGCGACGACCGGCGGATCGTGGCGGGCACGATCGAGAGCGGCGCGGTCGCGGTGGGCGACGAACTGGCCTTCTATCCGAGCGGCAAGCGGGCGAAGATCCGAAGCCTGGAGACCTTCGGCCGGACAGCACCGGCCGGCGCGGTGGCCGGCCAGGCGATCGGCTTCACCCTCGATCAGCAGCTCTACCTGAGCCGCGGCGAGCTCGCCACCCGTGCCGCCGACCTGCGTCCTGAGGTCACCTCACGGATCCGGGCCAGCATTTTCTGGCTGGGACACGCGCCGCTGGCGCCGGGCAAGGATTACGTGCTTCGGCTCGGCACGGCCCGGGCGCCGATGCGGGTGGAGACGATCCACCAGGTGCTCGACGCGGACACGCTCGACGCGTCAGGGGTCCCGGTCACCGCCGAGGTGGTCGGTCGCCACCGGGTCGCCGACGTCACCCTCCAGCTCGGGAAGGCAATCGCCTTCGACCTGGCGGACGATGTCGCGGCCACCGGCCGGTTCGTGGTGGTCGACGACTACGAAATCCGAGGCGGCGGCATCGTGCGCGCCGCCCTGCCGGACCGTCAGGCGTGGGCCCGTGACAAGGTCCTGCTCCGCAACTGGAAGTGGGAGCCGAGCTTCATCTCGGCGGACCGGCGGGCCGAGCGCACCGGGCAGGCGCCGCTGCTGCTGCTGCTTACCGGCCCGGCCGATGGGGGTGCGGCCCGGAAGCAGGTGGCCCGCGAGCTCGAAGCGCGACTGTTCGCCCGGGGGCTGCAGGTCTACTTCCTCGGGATCGGGAACGTGCTCTACGGGGTGGATGCCGATCTGGCCCGCCGGCGCGAAGCCCGCGCCGAGCACATGCGACGGCTGGCGGAGGTGGCCCACCTGATGCTCGACGCCGGCACGGTGCTGGTGGTGACGGCCGCGGAGCTGGCCCGCGAGGACCTGGACGTGATCGGGACCGGTGTCGCGCCGGAGCGGATCCACACGGCGTGGGTGGGCGGGGCGGTCACCACCGACCTCATGGTGGACAGCCACCTTCCCGGAGACGGCGCGGTCGAGGCACTGGAGCGAGTGGTTGAAGAGCGCTCCGCCCCTCCACCCCTCCGCCCCTCCGCCCGCCTGACCCCGTGCGTGCTCTGGTTCACCGGCCTCTCCGGCGCGGGCAAGAGCACCGTCGCCGACCGGGTGGCGGACGAACTGCGGCGCCGGGGTCACTCGGTGGAGCGGCTGGACGGCGACACGGTCCGGGGGATGTTCCCGGGGACCGGGTTCAGCCGGGAGGAACGCAATGAGCACGTGAGGCGCATCGGGTTCCTGGCGAGCACGCTCGAACGGCATGGCGTCTTCGTGGTGGCGTCGTTCATCTCGCCGTACCGGGAGGGCCGCGACTTCGTGCGCGGCCTCTGCCGGCGCTTCGTCGAGGTCTTCGTGGACACGCCCCTCGAAGAGTGCGAGCGGCGGGACGTGAAGGGTCTCTATGCCCGGGCCCGGCGGGGAGAGGTGCCGCAGTTCACCGGCGTCAGCGACCCCTATGAGCCGCCCATGGCGCCGGAGCTGACCATCGACACGACGTCGCTGACGGCGGACGGGGCGGCCCAGCAGGTCTTCGAGTACCTCTGGCGCCACGCGAGGCAGTGAGGCCCATGGACCATCTCGACCAGCTCGAGGCGCGGAGCATCCACATCCTCCGGGAGGCCTATGCCGCCTTCCCCCGCCTCTGCATGCTCTGGTCCATCGGGAAGGACAGCACCGTGCTGCTGGCGCTGGCGCGACGGGCCTTCTTCGGTCATGTGCCGTTCCCGCTGGTCCACATCGACACCTCGTTCAAGATCCCGGAAATGATCACCTACCGGGACCGGCTGGTGCGCGAATGGGGACTGCAGCTGATCGTGGGGCAGAACCGGGAAGCCCTCGAAGCGAAACGCACCTTTCCCGACGGGGCGGTGGACCGGATCGCCTGCTGCCGGCTGCTCAAGACCCAGCCGCTGGTGCAGACCCTCTCCGGGGAGGGAGAGCGGTCGCGGCTCGACCTGCGGACCGGCGCCCTGGTGCCCGACCCCGACCGCGAGCCGTACACCGGGGTGATCGTCGGCGCCCGGGCCGACGAGGAGGGGAGCCGGAGCAAGGAGCGCTATTTCTCCGCCCGGGGCACGGCCAGCCAGTGGGACATCGCCGAGCAGCCGCCGGAGTTCTGGAACCAGTACAAGGTCGACTTCGCCCCCGGCACCCACGTCCGGATCCACCCGCTGCTCGACTGGACCGAGCTGAACATCTGGGAGTACATCGCGCGGGAACGGATTCCGACGGTGTCGCTGTACTACGACCAGGGCAATGGCACCCGATACCGGTCGCTCGGCTGCGGTCCCTGTACCAGCCCGATCGCCTCGACGGCCAGGACCCCGGAGGAGATCGTCCTCGAGCTGGCGACGGGGCAGCTCCGGAACGTGGCGGAGCGCAGCGGGCGGGCGCAGGACAAGGAGGACGGCGGCGGGCTGGAGACGCTCCGCCGCGAAGGCTACATGTAGCGCCGCTACTTCACGACCCGCAGCCGCCGGGTTTCTGCGTCCCAGGTGACCAGCGCCACCTGACGCGCCGCCAGCACGACCGTCTCGTCAAGCAACAGCTCGGCGGGCACCGCCTCGAGCCGGCGCCGCCGGCGCTCCTCCGCCTCCCGCACCCCGCGGTCCAGGCTCATCCCGGTGTCGGCCGCGGCGCCGGTCGTGTCGTCGGCGACCGATTCCACCCGTCGCATCTCGACCCGCAAGCGGTACGTCCCCGGCGGGGCGGAGTAGTCCTGCAGGACATAGATCGGCCGGTCGCTGCGCAGGCCGCTCCCGCGGAGCACCTCGTCGTCGAGCCGGTGCTCGCCGAGCCAGACCTGGAGCCGGTAGCTCGCGGCCCTGCCCTCACACATCACCTCCTGCCGCATGTGCACCGGCCGCTCGGCCAGCTCCGCCTCGCTCAGGCGCCGGCAGGTCTCGATCTGCTCCGGCCGGGCACTCCAGGTGAGGCGGATGACGCCGCTTGGTTCCGGGTGGGCGCGCCAGGTGGCACGGGACAGGGCCGCGAGGCCCAGCGTGGCGAGCAGCGCCACTCCCCAAGCCACCACCTGCCGACCCCGGCTCACTGCCTGTCTCCCACGATCACGGTGGCCGGTTCGCACTCCGTCTCGATCGCCACGTCGGCCTCGGCGGCCGCCGGCGCCATCGCAGCGAGCGAGGCGCGGAACCGGGCCAGCGCCGCCAGGGCGGCCCGGACATCTCCTGCCGCAATCCGCTCGACGACAACGCGGCGCCGGTCCACCCGCTCCTGCAGTTCCGCCTCACGGCCCCGATAGAGCCGCTCCTCCAACCACTTCGGTCCCTCGCGGTTCCAGCAATCGCGGTCGGGACACGACAGGATCAGCACCCCTCCCGCGCCGGATCGCACCAGGAACTCCACG
>DASWBQ010000421.1:0-24979 GCA_036390535.1 Gemmatimonadales bacterium
GACGAAGCCGTCGGGCACGCCCGGCGACGGCAGATGTTCGGTCAGACCCTCGCGGATCTCCAGCTCACCCAGGCCACCCTTGGCGACATGGCCACGGCGGTGGAGGCCGCGGCCCTCCTGACGGCCCGGGCTGCCTGGCAGCGGGACGTCCTCATGGTCCCGACGACGCGGGAGGCCGCCATGGCGAAGCTGACGGCCACCGAGAACGCCCAGTGGGTCATCGACCAGGCCGTCCAGCTCCACGGCGGGCGCGGGGTTCAGTCCGGCAGCATTGTCGAGTCGCTCTATCGGGAGATCCGCGCCCTCCGCATCTACGAAGGGGCCACCGAAGTGCAGAAACTGATCGTCGCGCGGGAACTGCTCCGCGACGCCACCTGATCCGGGAGCCCGGCGTCATGCACCAGATCCTGCAGCCAGAGGGTTGGCCCCGGCCAGCGGGCTACGCGCACGGCGTCGCGGCGAGCGGCCGGCAGATCTTCGTCTCAGGACAGATCGGCTGGACCCCGGCGGGCCGGTTTGAGGCGCTCGACCTCCCCGGGCAGGTCGAACAGGCCCTCAGGAACGCGATCGCCGTGCTCGGGGAAGCCGGGGCGGGCCCGGAGCATGTGGTCCGGATGACGTGGTACGTCGTCAGTCGGGGGGACTACCTCGCCAACGCCGGTGCGATCGGGACGGCTTACCGCGAGGTGATGGGGAGGCACTTCCCCGCCATGAGCGTCGTCGAGGTGGCGGCTCTCCTCGAGGAGCAGGCGCTGGTCGAGATCGAAATCACCGCCGTGGTGCCCGCGTGACGAGCGCGCGCGGCGAAGCCGCTAGGCCCCTGCCCGGCGGGAAGCGCGCCGCCGGTACAGCCAGGCGAGGACGCCACCCGCGATCCCGGCGGGCACCAGGAGCCCTGCCGCCAACGCAATAGCCGGCACCTCCGGAAACCGGGCCCCGATTCCGTAGATCGCCCATGCCACAGTCGGCGGAAACGCCCAGACACCTCGGTGCAGGACCATGACCCAACCCAGGACCGTCGCCACCGCCATCATCGCCACTGACCAGGTCGTCTCACTCAGTCCGAACCCGCCCCAGCCGACCACATGGGCATACTGGAAGGTGTTCGCGATCACGGCGACCGAAATCCACGACAGGTAGAGATCGAAGGGAAGCCTGACGCAGAGCGTCTCGGTCAGCGACCTGGGCAACCTGGCGTCATGGAGCCGTTCGGTGATCCGGACCAGGGTCGCCAGCAGGACCAGCATGATCACCATCGCCAGGCCGAACCGGGAGTAGGCGAAGGCCGTCACCCAGCCGATGTTGAGCAGCACGCTGGCGGTCCACCACGGCCCGAGCGCCCGGACCGCGCGATCGGGCCCCGCTCCGGTCACCGCCTGATACACGGTGAATACCGCCAGGAACAGGTAGATCAGGCTCCAGATCCCGAAGACCCAGTTGGCGGGGAGGAAATAGTTGGGGTATCGGTTCGCGACGGTCCCGATCGACTCGCCGCTCAGCGCGCCTGCACCGGCCGCGGCGTTGGCGACCATGACGGCCGCAAACATCGCCACGTTGAGCACCTTCAGGGCCCGGGGCGACCTGTCGGTCACACCATCGTCCTGAGCTTGAAGCGCTGCAGCTTCCCGGTCTCGGTGCGCGGGAGTGCCGGGAGGAACCGCACGATCCGCGGGTACTTGTAGGGAGCGATCGTTCGCTTCACGAAGTCCTGGAGCGCTCTGGCCATCTCGTCGTCTCCAGCGAACCCCGGTTTCAGTACCACGAAGGCCGTGACCACCTGGCCCCGGTCGGCATCGGGTACCCCGATCACGCCACACTCCGCCACCGCGGGATGCCCGAGCAGGGCCCACTCGACTTCCGGGGCGGCCACGTTGTACCCCGAGGTGACGATCATATCGTCCACCCGGGAGTGGTAGTAGAAGTACCCGTCCTCGTCCATGTGGAAGGCGTCGCCCGGAAGGTTCCAGCCCTTCCTCACGTAGTCCCGCTGCCGGGGATCCGCCAGGTAGCGGCAACCCGTGGGTCCCCGCAACGCCAGCCGGCCGACCTCCCCCGGCGATAGCGGGCGCATCTCGTCGTCCACGATCATCCCGACATAGCCGGGGAGCAGCCTGCCGAGGGCGCCGGGTCGGTAGTCCTCCGGGCCGGAGCCAAGATAGATGTGGATCATCTCGGTCCCGCCGATCCCATCGTAGATCTGCAGGCCGGTCGCCTCGCGCCACTGGTCCCGGGTCGCCTGCGGCAACGCCTCCCCGGCGGAGACGCACTTCCGGAGCGAGTGCAGATCACTCGCCGACGCCATGGGCGTCATCTGCCGGTAGGCCGTCGGCGAGGTGAAGCAGATCGTGGCGTGGTAGAGCTGGATCGCGGTCAGCAGGAGGTCCGGCGTCAGCTTCTCGATCAGGACGGTGGCCGCGCGGGCCCGGAGCGGAAAGCAGAGCAGCCCGCCCAGGCCGAAGGTGAAGGCCAGGGGAGGCGTCCCGATGAAGACGTCGTCGCGTCCCGGCTTGAGGCAGTGCCGTGGGAACACTTCGCACATCGCCAGGACGTCACGGTGGAAGTGGATGGTCCCCTTGGGTATCCCGGTGGTGCCCGAGGTGAAGGCGATCAGGGCGGGGTCGTCGGCCGCCGTGTCCACCGCGGTGAAGCCGCCGGAACGACGCTCCATCCGCTGCTCCAGGTCTCCGCCTTCCCCATGCAGCACCACCTCGCGAAGCACCGGGTGCGCGGCCCGCGCCTGTTCCAGGTCGTCCGCCAGTCGGGCGTCGCAGATGGCGTGCGACACCTGGGCGATCCGGATCATCTCGCCCAGTTCCTTGGCCCGGAGCAGGGGCATCGTCCCGACCGCCACGCCCCCGGCCTTCCAGACTGCCAGCCACGCCGCCGCCTGCATCGGGCTGTTGGCGCCCCGGAGCAGCACCCGGTTGCCGGGAACCAGCCCGCATTCCTCCACCAGGACTCGGGCGATCCGGTCCACCTGGTCCTGCAGGTCGTGGTAGGTCCACCGGAGCCCAGACGACAGGATCGCGATCCGGTCCCCATCCCCCTCCACCACGGCGCGGTCCAGCAGTTCCACCGTCGCGTTGAGGCGGAGCGGGAACTGCAGCTCCGGCCGGTCGAACAGCAAGACCGGCCACTCCTCTGCAGGGGGGAGGTTGTCGCGAACGAAGCTGTCGCGGTGCGCGGGCGCCGTCACGGGCGGGCGGCGGTCAGGGCTGGAGGCTCCGGGACGCCAGTTGCTTGACCAGGCGGTACCAGTACTCCGATGCCTTGTGATATGCCTCGACGCCAACCCGCTCGTCCCGACCGTGGGCCCGGACATCCCCGACTTCGTCGAAGAGCGCGGACATGCCATACGTCGGGATGCCCGCGTTGCGGGTATAGAGCCCGTCGGTCGCCCCGGTCGACATCTCGGGGACCACGACAGCGCTGGGCCACAGCTCCTTCGCCAGCGACTCCACCGGCCCGATCACCTCCGGCAGCAGCGCGGATGGCGGACTCGGACGTGCTTCCTCGACCCGCGACAGCGTGATGGCAGGGTCTGCCAGCACGCGCCGGAGGGTCGCCTCGACACTGTCGGGCGGATCGATCGGCAGCATCCGGCAGTTCACCGTCGCCCGGGCCAGCTGCGGCAGGGCATTGTCGGCGTGCCCGCCGAAGAGCCGGGTCGCGACGCAGGTCGTCCGCATCACCGAGTTGTAGAATGGCACCGCCGAGAGGCGCGCGGCCGCGGCCGGGTCGGCAGAGGTGGCCACCGCCCGCATGTCCGCGGCGGTCCGGGCATCCTGGCCCTCCGCCGAGCGCTCGAAGTAGGCCCGGGACACGTCGGTCAGCCGGACCGGGAAGTGGAACGCCGCCAGCTGGTTCAACCCGGCGGCCAGCCGGTAGATGGCGTTGTCCGGCTCGGGAACGGAGCTGTGGCCGCCTTTATTGCGGACCTCGAGCACGAAGCTGAGATAAACCTTCTCCGCCGCCTGGACCGAGAAGGTCACCGGCTTCCCGTTCTTGAGTTCGCCGCCGCCTCCGTCGGTGTTGAGCGCGAACGCGGCATCCACCAGGTCCCGGTGTTCCTGGAGGACCCAGGCGATGCTTCGTTGCTCCGTTTCCTCGTCGCTGGTGAGCAGGACGATGAGGTCCCGGGTCGGCTGGAATCCTTCGCGCCACATCCGGATGAAATTGGCCACCAGCATGGCGGCGCCGGCTTTGTTGTCGTTGGTGCCTCGGCCGTAGTAGTGCCCTTCCACCTCGCGGAATTGGTACGGAGGGAAGGACCAATCCTCGGTGCGGGCGTCCACCACGTCGAGGTGAGCCATCAGCAGGATCGGCCTGCCGCCCTGGCCAGTCCCCCGGTAGCGGGCCACCAGCATTCCCTGCCGCGGGTCGGGGCGCAGCACCCGGACATCCGAGGCCGGGAACCCGGCGTCG
Source organism: Gemmatimonadales bacterium (assembly GCA_036390535.1). Taxonomy (GTDB): domain Bacteria; phylum Gemmatimonadota; class Gemmatimonadetes; order Gemmatimonadales; family GWC2-71-9; genus SZUA-320. Next base: position 4,426 of record DASWBQ010000421.1, read on the forward strand.
ATCAGGCGGTGGGCCAGCGCCTCGGAGGCTTCCAGAGTACGGCCGGCCGAATCGCTGGTGTTGATCTCGATCAACTGACGCAGGATTTCGCGCTCCAGTGCCCGCGGGTCGGGCGCCTGCCCCCGAAGCACCGCCGGCCCTGCCAGAAGCAGCAGGGCCGGAAGGATGGCGACAGGAATGCGTCGCCGGATCACTTGAAGTCGTACCGGAGCACGATGCGACCCTGGACCACGTTGATCTTCTTGTCGCCCTGAACCTGGTCGGCGCTGGCGAACGTCATGTCCAGCCCGACGACGAAGCGCTTGTGCCCGGTATAAAAGACGCCCAGGTTGGTGAGGCCGGCGCCGCCGGTGACGTCCGAACCCTGGGCCGGGTCGGTATAGAGGTAGCCGAGCAGCACACCGATCGGCGGTCCGATCGGGTCGAAATCGACGCTGGCGCCTGCCCCGACCCGGATTTCAGTCTGCGTGCTGTCCAGCTGATCCCTCGTGGGGCCGGCCGTCCCGGTGGCCTGGAGACCAAGCCAGGGCGCCACGGCGTACGCGCCGCTCAGGCCGAAGCGGTACCGGTACGGTGAGCTCTCGTCGACCAGCGAGTTGGCGTTCTCGAACCCGTTCTCGATCACATCCTTGATGTAGTCGAAGATGCTGACCTGGTAGGCGATCCCGGGCAGAACGTCCGCCGTGGCCGAGAGAATGAACCGGTCGGACCGGATCAACTTGGCGGTTGCCCCCAGGGTCCCGCCGAACTGGGCTGTCACCCCCTCGGAGAGAAGCGCCACGCCACTGGTCCCGAGCCGGGCTCCACCCGAGAAACCGACCCGCAAGGCAAGCCAGCTGGCCACCGCCTGCTGGTACTCCATCCCCACCGTCAGGAACCCGATGCTGGCGTCCTGATACTCGAGGACCTGCTCGTCGAGGTTGAGCTTCGGAACCTGCAAGCCGACCGCCGAGCCCCCGCCGGTCAGATTCCTGACATAGGTGCCGGCGAAGGGGTCACCCAGCAGAGCCGAGGGGAGGAAGGTGTGCTTCCCGAGGGTGCGGCGGATGGAGTCGTTCTGTGCCTGGAGCGGCGCGACGAGAATGGCCGTGACGGCGATCCCGCCGAGGACGTGGAAGAACCGATGGAGCCTGCGGGGGGTGGGGAACATAGGGGCCTCAGAAAAAGGGCGGGAATGGACGCCAGTAATCTACCGTTTCCGTCCAAAGGGGCCACCGGGCCGGACTTTCTGCGGGGGCCTGGGCCGCCTATCCTCCGTAGTCCCCCGAACCTCCGGCCCCCCATGATTTCCGTCCGGATCGACTCCCGCCTGTCCGCCTTTGGGCTCGTCGCGCTGGCCCTCGCCACTCCTCTCGGCGCTCAGGCCCCCGGCGCCACCCGTGGACTCGGACCGGCTTCTTCCAACCTCCTCGTCCCCCGCTACCTTGGCGGGTTCGCGCGCCGGGCCAGTTCGACGACCACACCACCGCAGGAGGTCTTCGTCCTGCAGAGCCGGGCGTGGGGCACCGGTTTCGGAGTCGAGCCCTTTGGCGGCACCTGGAAGCCGCGGGACGGGTACCGGATGCCGGAGCAGGACCTCGGTGGTGTCCTCGCAGGGCTCCATTTCGGGCGCGATCTGGCGCTGCGCGGGTATTACTGGCGGGGCTGGAACCGGGACTCCAGCGACACCGCGCCGATCCAGTCCTACGGCGGCGAACTGCAGGTGGGCCTCTTCGGAGGGGTGATCGTTCACCCCTTCCTGATCGGAGGCGCCGGCTATGTCGACTACCTGGACGACTACCGTGACCTCGACGGTGAGGCCCGGGAGGACGAGGAGACGCTGATTGCCGGGGCCGGAATAGCCGTCCGGCCCCTCAAGTGGCTCGAGCTCAACGCCGCCGTCCGCAGTTACTTCCTCCAGAGTCCGGGGCCCAAGGATGACTGGCTCTCGAACTGGGTCTGGACCGTCGGTGTCTCCTTCCGGCTCGGCGGCACCCCCTCGAAAAGCCCGTACGAGCAGGCCACGGGTACCGCGGCCGCCGCAGGGACGGCGACCGGAACCCAGATGGCCTCGTTCCCCGTGCCCGCCAGTGGCGAGATCCGGGTGCTCTACGGCGGCGATACCCTCCGGGCCGGTGATTCGGCCGTGATGAGGGGCACAATGGCGGTCGGGGCGACGACCATCGAGGCGGTGAAGGCCGTCGTCGCCGCGGAACTGGCCTACCTGGACGCCCTGAATCCGGATGCGGCCACCCTGGGTGCCCCCCGTGGCCCCCTGACCCGGCCGCAGGCGGACACCCTGACCCGCCGGCTGGGATATCGCACCAACGAGATCTTCGACTACATCCTCCGCGGCCAGGCGCAGGCGATCCACGCCGCCATGAGGGCCGAGCTGACCTCGCGCGGGGTGGATGAAGCGAGCCAGGTCCGAGTCCTCGCGAAGGTGGACTCCGTCCTCAACGACCGGCTCGCCTATAACCTCGCCCGCACCCGGGAAATCCGGCTCCTGGAGGATTCAGCCTACGCCCGGGCGGCACGGGAGGCGGCCGCGGCGGCCCAGCGCTATCTCGTGGGTGGCCTCGGCGGGTTCGGCCAGTTCTACCTGGACGGCCGGGCGAGCTTCCGCTCCGGCTGGCTGGAGAACCTCCGTATCGTGCCGCAGGCGACCCTCGGGTTCTCGTCCACGACAACCGCGATGATCGGGGTCAGCGCCCAATACCATGGCAAGACTTCGTCGGGCTGGACACCGTACGTTGGGTTGGGCATCGGCGCCTTGGTGCGCGGAGGAGAGATCGAGGGTGAGTCCGGCACCAGCTTCGTCCTGAATCCCGCCCTCGGCCTCCAGTACGCCTCGAAGAGCGCTTCGGTGTTCGGCAAGACTGCGACCGGCTACTATCTCGAAGTGCAGGGCGTCGATCTCTTCGACAGCACTCGCCTGCTGGCCGGCATCACCTGGCGCTTCTAGAACCCGGCTCAGCACCCCGAGCGAAACGAGGGGGCCCATCCTGAAGGTGGGCCCCCTCGTTTTCGCTTGGGGTGACAGCCTCTACCTCGGCACCACCACTGCCGGGACCCCCTTCTCCCGGACCAGGGCGTTGAACACATCGAGGTCCCGCCCCAGCAGCTGATCCAGCGCCGCCTTGTGGCGCGCCCACTCGGTCCGGACATCCACCAGGCGCGCCTTCTGCCCGGCAGTGAGCGGCGGTTCGGCACCGTCGATCGAGCCGAGCAGGCCGGCCACCTGGGTGTCGAACCGGGTCGGGTAGTTGATGATGTCCTGGCCGTTGGTGGCCTTGCCAACCAGGCCGTCGTCCATGTCCGCCAGCCGCTTGGCCAGCGAATCCCCGGCCGCCTTGATGGCGGCGCTCTCGGGACGCCCCTCGCTCCGGGTCACCAGAGACACGACCTGCTCGCGGGCCGCCCTGAGTCCGCGGACACCCTGCAGCAGGTCCGTCATCATCTGCTGCAGTTCGGCCGATGCCGCGCCCTGCTCGGCGTAGGCGGCCGAGGGGTGACTCGTCCTCGGATCCGTCAGCACACTGAGCGGCGCCGTCTGCACGGTAGTTCCCGCCGTCAGCCGCACCTGATAGTCGCCCGGCAGTGCCCGGCGGGCGAAGGACCCCCCAAAGGTCACCAGTCCGGGAATCGGCCTTGGCCCGCCATGCCGCAGGTTCCAGGTGATCAGGTTCATCCCCGCCTTGGCCCGAAGCGAGTCGGCTGATGACCCGGCCGCAGGGCGCGTGGCCCAACTCCGCACCACCCCACCGGCGGCATCGAGCACCTCGAGGGTGACGGGGTTGGCGCTGTCCGGGGCGTTCTTCAGGAAGAACCGGAGCTGCGCCCCCGACGGCGGGTTCTGCCCGATCCGCGGCAGCGGCAGAGAGAACCCGCCGCCGGGAACGCGGTGGGTCGGCGCCGGGGTGAGCAGGGCGACGTCGCGCTGGGCCACATCTCCGCTCAGCTGCCGGAGCACGCCGAGGTCGTCGAGAATCCAGAAGGCCCGGCCTGACGTCGCAGCCACCAGGTCGTTGCCCTGTACTTTCAAGTCAGTCACCGGCACCACCGGGAGGTTGCGCTGGAGCGACTGCCAGGTGTCGCCGCCGTTGAAGGACACCAGCGCCCCGGCCTCGGTCCCGGCATAGAGCAGTCCCCTCCGGACCGGGTCCTCGCGGATCACCCGCGCCCAGGTGTCGGCCGGCACTCCGTTCACGATCCGGTCCCAGGTCTTGCCGAAGTCGCGGGTCCGGTAGAAGTGCGGGGTGAAGTCGTTGAACTTGTACCGCGTCACGGCGATGTAGGCCGTCCCGGCGTCATGGGGCGAAGCCTCCACCGCATTGACCAGCGCCTCCGGCAGCCCCTTCGGCGTCACGTTCTCCCACGACCTCCCGCCATCGCGCGTCAGCTGCACCAGACCGTCGTCGGTTCCCACCCAGATCAGCCCGGACTGCTTGGGGGATTCCGCCACGGTGGCGATGGTGTTGTAGACCTCGCCACCGGCGCCCTCATTGGTGATCGGGGTCCCGCCGGGCCCCTGCCGGGACCTGTCGTTACGGGTCAGGTCGGGGCTGATCGCGGTCCAGTTGTTGCCCCGGTCGGCCGTCCGGAACAGGACGTTGCCGGCGTGATAGATGACCTTCGGGTCATGGGGAGACGCCAGGATCGGCGCGTTCCAGTTGAACCGGTAGCGATGGTCCTTCGGTTCGATCGAGAGGTTGGTGGCCGGATAGGCCATCACGTCCCGGTCGTACCGGGTCTCGGTGTCCATCTCGGTGATGATGCCCTGGTAACAGCCGCCGTAGAGATAGCGGGGATTGTCGGGGTCGAAGGCGATATGGGCGCTTTCGCAGCCAGGGCCGTCGAACCAATCCTTGTCCGTGATGCCGAACCCGGCCGGGTTCCGGCTCAGGATGGCGACGGAACTGTTGTCCTGCTGGCCGCCGTACACCCGGTACGGGAATCGGTTGTCGGTGTTCACCCGGTAGAACTGTGCCGTCGGCTGGTTGTTCTGGGTCGACCAGGTCTTGCCGCCGTTGATGGTGACTTCGGCGCCGCCGTCATCCCCGAGGATCATCACCCGGTTGTCGGCCGGACTGATCCAGAGGTCGTGGGTGTCGCCGTGGCCGACCCGGATTTCCTGAAACGTCCGGCCCCCGTCGATCGAGCGGAGGAAGGGGGCGTTCAGGACGTACACCGTCTCGCGGTCGCGGGTGTCGGCGTAGACCTCCATGTAGTACCAGGACCGGGTCTGGATCAACCGGTCGCCGTTGATCAGGCGCCAGTTCCGGCCGGCGTCCTCGCTCCGGTAGAGGCCGCCCTTCTCCGCCTCGACAATGGCCCAGATCAGGTTCGGGTCCACGGGCGAAACGCTCACGCCCGTTTTGCCCATCAGCGGGGGGAGGCCCCCCGAGAGCTTCGCCCAAGTGTCGCCGCCGTCCACCGACTTCCAGAGCCCGCTCCCCGGCCCCCCGCTCCGCACCTGCCAGGGCAGCCGCTGATGGTCCCAGTAGGCCGCGTAGAGAATCCGCGGGTTGGTCGGGTCCATCGCCAGGTCGCTGGCGCCGGCCGTTTCGCTCACCTTGTGGACCAGCGCCCACGTCTTGCCGCCATCCCGGGAGCGATAGATGCCGCGTTCGGGGTTCGGTCCGTGAACTGCGCCCTGCGACGCGACATAGACCACATCGGGATCATTGGGATGGACCTGGATCCGCGAAATGTGCCGGGTGGGGATCAGGCCGAGATGGTGCCAGGTGGCTCCTGCGTCGGTGGACCGGTAGACCCCGTCGCCATGTGAGGTCATGACCCCGCGTACCGCGTGCTCACCCATCCCGACGTAGATGACGTTCGGGTCGGAGGGCGCCACCGCGATGGCGCCCACGGAACCGGTCTTGAGGAAGCCGTCGGAGATGTTGGCCCAGGTCTCCCCGGCGTCTTCGGTCTTCCAGACACCGCCACCGGTCGCGCCGAAGTAGAAGGTGTGCGGCTTCTGCGGCACGCCGGCCACCGCGACACTCCGGCCGCCCCGGAACGGCCCGATGTTCCGCCAGGACAGGGTACCGTAGAGTGCCGTGTCGACGACCGGCGCCTGGCCGTACACCGGAGGGACCAGGGAACAGGCAACAGTGAACAGGGTGGCAACACGCAGCAACGGGCAGTTCATTGACGACTCCGCACAGAAGGCAATCTCTCGACTGACGACTGACGACACTCGACCTATGACTTACGACTTCCGACGTATGACTCTCCCGGGATACCGCCCGGTCGGACTGCCGTCCTCGTACACCACCTCGCCGTTGACCCAGACCATCCGTATCCCGGTGGCTGGCTTCTGCGGCTCGACCGTGGTGGCCTGGTCGCTGATTGCCGCCGGATCAAACAGCACCAGGTCGGCATAGGCGCCGCTCCGGATCACACCCCGATCGGTGATCCCCATGTTGCGGGCCGGGAGCGAGGTCATTTTCCGGATCGCTTCGCCCAGCGAGAAGAGCTTCCGGTCCCGGACGTAGGGCCCCGCCACCCGGGCGAACGCGCCGAAGCCACGCGGATGACGCCCGTCCAGTTCCCCGTCCGAGCAGACGTTGGCCCACTCCCACTGCATCAGGCGACCGACGTCCTGTTCGTCCATGCTGGTGCCGATCACGCTCTCGACGCCGGTCTGCCCCGCTGCTTCGGCCGCCTCCGCCTCCCTGATCATCTGGATCAGCGTCGCCGCCGGGTCCGACCGGCGGAGCCTGGCGATCTCGGCCAGCGTCTTTCCCACGTAGGTGGAATCCGGGGCCCAGCGACCGATCAGCAGCCCCTCCGGCGAGGACACTTCGGTCACCGCGAACCGGGCGGCGGCCGGATCGGTGTAGTTGCGCTCCGGGAAGAGCACCCGGAGGGTGGACTGCCAGTAGGTGTAGGGGTAGATGTCGGCGGTGATGTCCACCCCGCTGGCGCGGGCCCGGTCCAGCACGGCGATCAGGCTGTCCGTCCGGCCCCAGAGGCTCCGCATGGCCAGCTTGAGGTGGGAGATCTGCACCGGCAGCCCCCCCTCCCGCCCGATCCTGATGATCTCGTCGATGGCCGGCCAGAAGGCCCGGTCCTCGCTGCGGATGTGGCTGATGTACCGGCCGCCTTCGGCCCCGGTGGCCTGTGCCAGCGCGAGCACCTCCTCGAGGGAGGCGGAGTGAGCCTCGTCGTACTCGAGCCCCGTCGACAGGCCCAGCGCGCCGGCATCGAGGTCGGCGAAGAGCAGCTTCTTGATGCTGTCGATCTCGACCGCCGTGGCGGCGCGCCGATAGTCGTCCTTGCCCATCACGGCGAGCCGGAGCGTGGCGTGGCCGGCGAACGAGGCCACGTTGATCGCCACCGGCGTCGAGTCGAGCCTCGCGAAATAGTCCTTGAGGGGGAATTGCGATCCCCCGTCCTGGCCGCCGATCACCGTGGTCACGCCCTGGCTCACGGCAGCGAGGGCATCCCGGTGCTTCAGCACGTCGTAGTCGGCGTGACTGTGGGTGTCGATGAAGCCGGGGGCGAGGGCCAGGCCGCTGCCGTCGACGTACCACTCGTCCGGCTCCGGACGGAGGTCTCCGATGGAGTCGATCCGGTCTCCGAGGATCCGGACCGTCATGACTTCGCCCTCGCCGCCGCCGCCGTCGTAGACGGTGACGTTGGTGATCAGCATCCCGACCGGCTGGGGTCCGCGGCCGCATCCGGCGGCCAGGAGCAGCACCCCGGCCAGGAGGGCGACCGCCCGCAGACCTCTCATCGGCCGGCGCCCGCCAGGTAGTCGAGGGCCAGGTTGGTCATCGCGCGCACCCCGAGCGGCAGGGCACCCTCGTCCGCGAAGAAGTGGGGGGAGTGGTTCCGCGCGATCGTCTTCAGGTCTGCTCCCGCCGGGGCGACTCCCAGGAAGAAGAACAGCCCGGGAATCCTCTGCTGGAAGAGCGAGAAGTCCTCGGCCCCGGTGACCAGCGGCTCGATCATCACCTTGTCTTTCCCAGCAGACCGCTCGAGCGTCGGCAGCATCCGGGCGGTGAGTCCAGGGTCATTGTAGGTCCCCGGGTTGTTGCCGGTCCCGAAGTCGACCGTGGCCGTCGCCCCCGCTGCCTGCGCGATCATCTCGGCCGTTCGCGTGATCCGCTCCTGGATGTCCTTGCGAACTCCCGCGTCGAAGGTCCGGATCGTGCCGGTCATCATGACGCTGTCGGGAATGATGTTCCCCCGGTTGCCGCCTTTGATCTCACCGATGGTGATGATCGCCGGCGCCTTGGTGATGTCGGTCTGCCGGCCGATGATCCCCTGCAGGGCGGTGATGATCTGCGCCGATACGTAGATCGGGTCCACACCACCCCAGGGCAGGGCGCCGTGGGTCTGGCGGCCTTTCACCTTGATTCTCAGCTCATCGGAGGCCGCCATGGTGGCACCAGAGCGATAGCTGATCGTCCCGACCGGCACTGGCCAGACGTGCAGCCCGAAAATGGCGCTCGGCGCCGGGTTCGCGAGTACACCCTGGGCGATCATCATCTCGGCCCCGCCCTCTTCACCAGCCGGGGGACCTTCCTCGGCTGGCTGGAAGATGAACTTCACGGTCCCCGGCAGGTCGGCCTTCATCCCGGCCAGCACCTCGGCGGTCCCCATCAGGATCGCCACGTGGTTGTCGTGGCCGCAGGCGTGCATTACCCCCACCTCCTGGCCGTTGTACTCCGCCTTGGCCGCGGACTTGAAGGGCACGTCTACCTGTTCAGTCACCGGAAGCCCGTCCATGTCCGCGCGGAGGGCCACGACCGGGCCGGGTTTGCCGCCGCGGAGGACGGCGACCACGCCGGTGTGGGCCACCCCGGTCTGCACCTCGAGGCCCAGGGCCTTCAGGTGTTCCGCCACCAGCTTCGCGGTCCGGAATTCACGGTTGCCCAGCTCCGGGTGCTGGTGGATATCCCGCCGCCAGGTCACGACCTTCGGCGTGACCGCCGCCACGGCGGCATCGACCCGCCCGGCGAGCGGGCTGGGCTTGCCCTGCGCCGCCGCGACGGGTGAGAGGTGAGCAGTGAGAACGACCGCAGTCAGTAATGCGCGCATGAGATACCCTCGAGTAGGAGTCGCCACGTCGTTCCCTCTTTCCTGTCCCCTGTTTCCTGTCTCCTGTTCCCCTGCCTCACGACTCTGCACACAGCACCTCCCGCAGGGTCTTAAGGCCCGCGTTGGCGCCGCACAGGACCACCACCAGGTTCCCGCCGGGAAACTCGGACGCCAGATGGCGGGCCGCCGCCAGCGCCACGCCAGCCGCTCCCTCGATCAGCTGGTGTTCCTGGTCCATCGCCAGCCGCATCGCGGACGCGATGTCTTCCTCGTTCACCAGGGCCCAGCGATCGACCAGGGCGCGGCAGAGCGGAAAGGTGATCGCGTCCTGTTCCACCCCGCCCGCGGTGCCATCCGACAAGGTGGGATCGGACGGCAACTCGAGGACCCGCCCCGCCCGGACCGACTCGTGCATCACCTTGGATCGCTCGGGGGAGCAGCCCACCACGATCGGGCCGCGCCCGACCGCCTTGAGGTACCCCGCGATCCCCCCGATCAGCCCACCACCACCGACCGACACGAAGATGGCGTCGATGCGGTCGACCTGTCGCGCCAGTTCCGCGCCGACGGTGCCCTGCCCTGCAACGACCTGAGGGTCGTTGTATGGCGAGATGTAAACGAGTCCCCTGGACGCCGCGTGTCGCCGCGCCTCGAGTTCCGTCTCCAGGCCGTCCTGGCCGTGGACGTGGACGGTGGCGCCCCAGGCGCGGATCGCCGCCAGCTTGCTGGGCACGGCCCCTTCCGGCACAAACACGGTCCCGGGAATTCGCAGCCGCTGCATGGCGTACGCGACGGCTGCGCCGTGGTTGCCCGTCGAGGCGGTCACCACGCCGAGTGCCCGCTGGCTCACCGGCGTCGTGAGGATGCGGTTCACTGCCCCCCGCACCTTGAAGGAGCCGGTGACCTGGGTGTTTTCCAGCTTGAGCCACACCTCGGCGCCCCACGAGCGGCTGAGCCCGGGGGAGTAGTCCAGCGGGGTTTCCCGGACATACGGGCGGATCCGCGCGTCGGCGGCATCGACCTCGGCCCGGATGTGGTGGAGCAGCTCCCCCGCGCTCATCACGGCACCCGCGTGAAGAAAATGTTCCGCACTCGTCCGGCCTGGACGCTGAAGCCGGTCACGCGGCCGCTCTTTCCCCGGCGGAAGGCCAGGCTGCTGCCTTGCCGGCTCGAGAAGTGGTCCGCGTAGGTCGGCGACAGCTTCGCCAGCTCGCGGCCACGCAGTTCGGCCCGCAGTCCCGCACTGTCCGCCACGATCCGCCAGGTGACGTCGAGCTCGGGCGCGTGGTAGTCCCCGGCGAAGGCCGCCAGTTCGGCAGCGCCGGGCCGGAAGGCCGGCACCAGGTCGAACCGGTCCTTGCCGAGGACATCCTGCTCCGGCACCAGCACCGGCTTGCCGTTTTCCATCTCAAAGCGAACGGAGTAGCTCTCCAGGATCGAGAACCGGTCGGCCGAAAGCGGGACCATGGGAAGGTCCCGGCCCATTTTCAGGACCAACCGGTCGCCCGCCAGCTCAATGATCCGGACGTCACCGGTGACCCGGCCTTTCCAGATCCCCACGCGCTGGGCGAGGACCTCCCGGGGGACCGACACGGCAGTGCCGGCAGGCCCTGTGGCCGTGGCCGCGGGCGGCTCGAGAACGCCGCCCAGCACCGCATCCGCGACGCGTTCGGCCCGGCGGCTGGGGTTGGCATCGCCCCGGTTGCAGAGCACCGCGAACGACGTCTGGTGGTCCGGAAACCGGAGCAGTTCGGCGCGATATCCGGCCCAGGCGCCCCCATGGGACACCGTCGGCTGGCCGCGATATTTCGAGATGAACAGGCCGCTCGCGTATTCGATCGGCGCGCCGCTGGCGAGTGTTCCGGGAACCTGCTGCCGCCGGACCAGGTCCATCCCGCCCACCTGGCCGGTGTAGAAATTCTGGTCCCAGCGGAGCAGTTCCTCCACGCTGGTCAGCACGGCACCATCGCCGGTCTGTTCGAAATCCGACATGTCGATGCCGAACCCGCCCTCGTCCTTCGGGGAATATCCGGTGGCCCGGCCAGGAACGACCATCGCGTGGTCATCGTGGAAGTGGGAGCCACGCATCCCCAGCGGCCCGAAGATCCGTTCTGCCGCAAAGGCCCGGAGCGTCTTCCCGCTGACCCGCTCGACGATCTCCGCCAGCAGGAAGTACCCTGTGTTGCTGTACAGCCACTCCGAGTCGGGCGCGAAGTTCGCTTCCCGCTGCCGGGCAATCAGCCGCAGGGCGTCGCCCGCGTCGGTCCAATCCTCCGTCCGGTACCCCACCAGGCTCATCAGCACCAGATAGTCGCGGAGACCGCTGGTGTGCTGGATCATCTGCTCGATGGTGATCGCCCCGGCATAGGCACCGAGTTCCGGGAGGTGCTTCCGCACCGGATCGGTCCGGCGGAGCTTCCCGTCCTGTTCCAGCAACCCGATGGCGAAGGCCGAGAACTGCTTCGAGGTCGAGCCGATGTCGAGGACCGACCGGGGGTTGAGCGCAATGCCGAGTTCCAGATTCGCCATGCCATAGCCCCTGGCATAGGCGATCCGCTGGTCACGATAGACGCCCAGGACGCACCCCGGCTGGTCGGTCCGGTCGTAGTCGGCAAAGACCGAGTCGACGCGACGGATGACGCTGTCGGGAAGGGATTGGGCCCGGGTCGGCGACGCGAAGACCACGGCCGCCAGGACGGCAAGAATGAAACGGCGCAACATGGGAGGCTCGGGAGGACCGGAGGTGTATACAATACCCGGATACCTCCCCGTACGGAAACACCGACGGGCGGCCCAAGGGGACCGCCCGTCTGCCCGTCTGCCCGTCCGTCAGATCAGACCACCCGCCACCGCCCGGACGATGTCCGACTGCGAGATCACGCCCATCAGGGTGCTGTCCTCGACCACTAGCAGCCGATGGACGTCGAGGTAGAGCATCTCCTGGGCCGCCAGCTTCACTGGGGCGTCCGGTGTGATGGTCTTGGGGTGGGGCGTCATCAGGTCACCCACCCGCGTGTGGGTCGCAACGCGGCTCAGCGCCTCCCCGTCCCCGGTTTCGGCTTCAGCGGCCAGGATGTCCGACGCCGAGATGATCCCGACCAGCTGCCGGTGGCCGTTCAGCACCGGAAGCCCGCCGACATGCCCATCGGCCAGGAGGAGGATCGCGTCCGACACCATCGCGTCCTCGTCGATGGCCCGCACGTCCTTCTGCATCAGGTCGATCACGCGCAGCATGGTCACCTCCCGCGTTCCGGCGGACCGGATGGCCCGCACCTGTCATTTATACCCGGTGCGATGAACGCGCGGTGAGCCAAGTATGAAGACCGGTTCAGTTCTCCCGACCCTCGACTCACTTGCCCCAGGCTTCAAACAGGTCGCGGGCGATGTTCCCGATGGTCGATTCGACGACGAAGAAATCGCCCCGGTTCTCGTTGGTGAAGACCGCCACCACGATCGGCCCCTTCGGGGCATAGATGATCCCGATGTCGTTGCCGAGCACCGGGGGAATGTCCCCGGTCTTGTGGCCGATCGAGGTCGCGAACTGGAGTCGCTGGGGCAGCCGGGAGGTGAAGAGCTGGCCCAGCAGGTGACCGCGCATCTCGGCGGTGCGGGCGCTGTCCGCCAGCGCTCCCGTCTCGAGCTGCTCGAGCATCCGGCCGGCCTCGCGCGCTGTCATGGTCCCGAGCCAGTATGCCGAGTCACGCGCGACCATGAAGATCCGTTCAGCCATGCCGCTGTCGGCAGGAAACCCCTGCTCGAAGACCTCGCGGTGGGTCATCCGGGCGTTGGCGGGGTCAGCAAGGACCCAGATCTGCTTGAAGAGGTCGCCCGTGGTCATTCGGAGCCGGGTGGCGGTGTAGCCCAGGGAGTCGAGCATGGTGTTGACGCGGTCCAGGCCGACCGTCGCGATCATGATGTCGGTCGCGGTGTTGTCGCTGGTGATGATCATCTGCGCGATGAGGTCGCGCATCGTCGGGTTGAGTCCGGGGGCAAACGTCTGGACCAGGCCGCTGCCGCGCCGCCCGTCTTCCGGCCGCACCACGTGCCGCTGGTCGAGGTCGAGGGCGCCCCGCTGGTTGTCGCGGTAGGCCCGGATCATCACGGGGAGCTTGATCACGCTGGCGGTGTTCATCGGGTCGTCGGCACGGATCGCGATTTCCCGTCCGGTCCGGAGGTCCTTGGCGTACAGACTGGTCCGTCCCGGGAGAGAGTCGAGGCGCGCCCGCACCGTCGCGGCGACGTCCGCCGGTGCCGTGGTGTGGCCCGGCCGCCCCGACAGCGTTTGCAGTTCACAGCCGGCGGCGAGCGCCGCTGCCGCCAGCACCAGCAGTCCGTTCCTCATCGAACTCCTCCGATCGCTGCCAGGCTCCCGTGCACCGGAGCGCCTTCCACCATCGTCAGCAGGACCTTCATGGCGTGAATGGCCGTCGCGGGAACGGACGTGATGTCGCCGTCCAGGATGATCAGGTCGGCCGCCTTCCCGGCCCGGATCGAACCGGTCTCATCGTCCAGCCCGAGGGCCCACGCCGAGCCGAGGGTATAGGCCCGGAGCGCCGTCATCAGATCCACCGCTTCCTCCGCCACCAGCACCTGGCCGGTGGTGTCGCCGATGCCCCGTCGAGTCACCGCGACCTGGATCGCCTCCAGCGGGTTGACCGACGACACGTTCCAGTCGCTCCCCATCGCCAGAGGGGCTCCCGTCTTCGCCACCGACGCCATCGGGTAGAGCCAGCGAGACCGGTCCGGGCCCAGCACCGGCCACGTCAGGTCGACGATGTACCGGTCGGGGAAGGCCCAGAGCGCCTGGAAGTCGGCCACGATGCCCGCCTGCGCGAAGCGCCCGATGTCGGCGGAATCGATGACCTGAAGATGGGTGATCTGGTGGCGCCGGTTGCCCCGCGCCTTCCCGGCCTCCGCTCGTTCCAGGGCATCGAGCGCCATCCGGATGGCCCGGTCCCCGATGGCGTGCACGTGCACCGTGAAATCCCGCTCCACCAGGCGCGGGACCAGGCTGTCGAGTCGTTCCGCCGGCCAGATGGGAGTGCCGGATTCATCGCCGTGGCCCACGTACGGCGCCAGCATCGCGGCCGTCCGGGCCTCGATGACTCCATCCTGGAAGATCTTCACGGCCGCCGGGTTGACCCGCCGTCCGGCGAACGCACTGCGCCAGGCCACGAACGAGTCCACCTGTTCCACGCCGAGGGTGGGGTCGGCATACATCGACACCACGGCACGTGCCGTCATTCCCCCGGCCCGGTCGAGGTCCCGGTAGGTCTCCAGGAACGGCCGCCGTGCGGACGCCTCCATGAACGCGGTGATCCCCGCCTGGTGCATCAGGCCGAGCGCCCGCTTGAGGGCGGCCTGCCGGTGCTCCTTCGAGGGCGGTGGGATCAGGCCGGACACCAGCCCCATCGCGCTCTCACGGAGCGTGCCGGTCGGCTCTCCCCGGGCGTCGCGCTCGATCCGGCCATTGGCGGGGTCAGGAGTCGCCCTGGTGATCCCGGCGAGTCGCAGCGCCTCGGAGTTCGCCCAGCCGGAGTGTCCGTCCGCGGCGCTCAGGTAGGCGGGGCGCCCGGGGGTCACCGAATCCAGCGCTTCGCGGGTCGGGTTGGCGCTCGGGAAGAGAGGCAGGGCCCAGTTGGACCCAACCAGCCACTCGCCCGCGGGGAGCGCCGCCGCGCATGCCGCGATCCGGGCGAGCACCGCCTCGCGGGACTCGAGGTCGGTCAGGTCGCACCCGGCGAGGTCCAGCCCGCTCGAGATCGGATGGACGTGCGCGTCCTGGAACCCCGGCATGAGGGTCTTGCCGCCCAGGTCGACGAGACGGGTGCTGGTGCCGATCAGCGGTTGGGCACCCTCGTCTGTCCCGACATACACGATCCGGCCTGCGGCGATGGCGACCGCCCGGGCGGTGGGGTTGGCGCTGTCCATGGTCAGGATGGCGCCGTTGGTGAAGACGATGTCCGCGAAGGAAGGGCGCTGGCCGCACGCGGCGGCAAGCAGCGCCCCGGTGGCCAGCCAGGGTGCAAGGCGCATCAGGGAAGCGGGGTTGAGGACCCCGGAATCTACCCCAATTCGAGCGTGCCGAAGCGCGCCGGGTCCTGCCGGTCCCCCCGCAGATACACCCACCCCTCGCCGCCCGACCAGACCAGCTGGCCGGCGCGGCGGAGGCGATCGGGCCGGGCCTCATTCACGATCAGGTCGAACCCCAGGGTCGCTCCCTCTCTCGCGCCGGCGAGGGCCGGTTCGGGGAGGCGCAAAGTCACGACGTACCCTTCTTCGCTGCCCGTCCACGCTCCCTCGACACCGTCGGCGAGTTCGGTTCCGGCGACCGCGCGGCACCGGACGCTCCCGTCCTCGCGCAGGGTGACGACCGTCCCGCCGATGCTGCCGTCGGGGCGTCGTACGTAGACCTGCAGGCCGTCGGCGTGGATGTCGTCCTCCTCGTTGTCGAGGCGGAGGGGCGGCGCGTCGTCCGGCCGCACCACGACGTCCGGCTTGGACACCCCGACCGCCAGGTAGAGGGCCTCCTGGTCCCAGTTGACCCAGGCCTGTGCCGTGAACTGCCCGTCCCAGGGTTCCTCGCTGCGGCGGTAGTGGTGCTCGTCGACGAGGTCGAGCGGTGACGAGGTGTCGAAGCCCTCCAGGGTCCCGTCTACCGCCGGGGGGTCCCAGGCGTGCGGGGCCAGCGCCGTGACGTCCCACGAGTGGCGTGTCTCCATCAACGGCGTCGGCGCCACCACCGCGGGGCGGAGTCCGCCGAGTGCCACCGGTCCCGCAGGCGTGACCACCGTGGCCCCCGTTGCGGTGAACCGCACCACCGTGGCGCCCAGAGCGGTGGAGACCTCCACCGCATTCTCCGTCGTCCGCACGCTCACTACGTCGGGCTGCCCGGGCGGCGCGAGGTCGATGACGGTCACGATCCGGGCCGTGGTCCCGATCGCCTGCTGCACCCAGTACGGGCGCTCGCCGCCTTCCGTCGGCAGGGCCAGCCCGGCCGCCCTCACCCATGGGACCGGATTCGCCTGGACCAGTCGGAGTCCCCCGTGCCCGGCCACCGCGGTGAGCACCCCGTTCTCCAGGCTGGCCTCCCCCTGCAGATGCCACGGCAGCTCGAGGAGGCGGCGCTCCTTCCCGACGTAGTCGACCACGTCGAGGATCCAGCCCGGCCCGGCCACGAGGGTCCGCGCGACCTCGCCGGCGCGGCCGCGGGCCCACCCCCACTCACCTTGCGCGTCGAAGGCCTCACAGCGCATGTCGCCATCCGGTGGATCACCGTCCAGCAGCGGCCCGTTGTGGGCCGCCGCCGATCGGTACCAGGCCAGCGATTCGTGCACGTACGACCCGGCTCCCGGATCGGGCAGCCAGTGCACCCCCGCGGCGTGGAGGGTCAGGTGCAGCCGGTCGGCGTGCCCGTGGCCCCCGCCCGAGCTGTCACACTCGAGGCTGAGATAGCGGTCACCCCACCGCAGCACCGCGAGGCCTTGACCGGGGAGGAAGACGCTCGGGCCCTGCCAGTTGCCCGCCGGCTGGACCGCCGGGGCATCGAGCGCCAGCAAGGCCAGCGGGGAGAGGTCGGTCCGCGCCCGACGGGCCGGCGCCGGCAATCCCGCGTCGTGCAGCCAGGCATCGTAGTGCGCGGCCGCGGGCGCCGGCGCGGCATAAAGGGCCGCCAGCCAGGCATCGAGGTCAGGGTCCGGGCCCAGCCAGGCGCGGCCGATCTCGAACAGCTCGAGAAAGGCGGGCTGCGCCAGCGACACGCCGTAGCGGGCGTCCTTCCGCGCCGGATAGGTGAGGTCGGGAAGGGCGGTCAAGCTGGGCGCCAGCACGGCCGTGCGGAAGTGCGCCCGGAGGTCAGGATCCGCCAGGAGGTCGGAGCCCATTACCCGCGCCCAGTGCATGCCGACGATCAGGCCCCGGAGCGCGAACAGGTGGTAGTTCTCCCCTTCGAACCAGCACCCGTCCTCCCCGAAGCCGTCCGCCAGATGACCGAGGATCCCGGTCCGCGCCTCGAGGGTGGTCTGGGCCAGCTCTTCGTCACCGAACCAGGCGGCGACCGCCATCAGGGCGGCGGCGTGCCAGGTCTGGCGGTTCGACATCCCCTCGTTGAACTCGGCGATCAGGTTCGCGGCCTCGTCCGCGATCCGGTTGATCCGCTCCGCCCCCTCGTCCGACAGCATCCCTCCTTCGCGCACCAGCACGGCGGCCGCCACCAGGTGCGTCAGCCAGAGCGACTCGAGGTACGTCGAGAAGAACAGCCGCGTCGGCCCGAGGACGTTGTCCTTGTTCTCGCAGGCGAAGTACCGCTCCTCGAGCGCGGCCAGCAGTGCCTCGAAACGGTCGGCGGCCGCGGTGTCGCCCTCGAGGACCGCCAGGACCGCCAGGTCGCCCAGGCGCTCGGCCAGCCAGAGATACTGCGCCCGAGCCCAGGAGAAGTGGTGGCGATCACCACCGTGCTCCGAGCCGCAGGTGGGACAGCGATGCCGGTCGGGACTCCAGGGATCGAACCGGAGCGGGGCACCGTCGGACGGGCAGGTCCCGCCGTCCTGGGAGAGTTCGGCCTTGCCACGGGGAAGGACCGGCATCCGCTCGAGCAGAGGCGTCGCCCGGCGGCGGATCGTGGCGAGCAGGGCAATCAGCTCGGCGTTGTCCCCGCCACCATCGCGGAGTGCTTCGAGTGATTCAGCGGGGATCATCCGGTCACCACCCCATGCGGCGACGCAGTCCGGTGATGTGCGCGGTGTGATGGCGACCATGCCAGTCATAGGAACCGACCAGCTGGTCGAGGCGCAACACTCCCAGGTCGGGGTGATGTACCGTGCGGGCCAGGTCGTCGGGCCCGACCTGCTCGAGCAGCGACACCCAGCGCCGATGGAGGGCCTCGAGCAGCTCGAGCGACACCCCGATCGGACCGGCGGAGTCGGGCAGTCGTGCCCAGCGCTCCTCGGCGTAGGTCTTGATGATCGGCTCGGCCTCGGTGAGACCCAGCTTCACCCGGACGTAGGCGTTGACGTGGCTGTCGGCGACATGGTGCACCACCTGGCGCACCGTCCACCCTCCGGGCCGGTAGGGCGTGTCCAGTTGATGGTCGTCGAGGCCCTCGACCGCGGCGCGGAGGGCGGCGGGCGCCGCCGCAATGGCGGCGATCGCCGCCCGCCGCGCCGCGTCGGTGAAGCTCTCGGGCATCACGTACTTCCCGATCGGATACTGGAGGTCGTTCATGGGGCGTGCCTGCCGGACGGAGTGGAGTTGGATTGTAACCGCGCCCGCCGCCACCGGCGCCAGAGCAGCGCGTATCCGGCGGCGTTCACCACCACGACCACGACCCCGAGGCCCACCTGGATCGACGGAGTCAGCCCCGCCGGGTAGATCAGGGGCCAGATGTAGTGCTCGATGAAACCGCCCTGGTACCCGGCCTCCCCGGCCAGCTGGCGGAAGCGGTTCTCGAGCGGCGTGAGCGGGCAGATGGTGCCGGTGAACTCGCTGTAGGCGCCCCAGGCGGCGCAGGTGACGTGCAGCGGGAGCAGCCGCCGCCGACGCGCCACCAGGAGCACGCCGAACAGCACGAAGCCGATGAACCCCAGGTGGACCAGGACGGTCAGGTCCGCCAGCGCGCGATATCCCACCGCCTCAGCCCGCTGGGGGCTTCCGGCCGAAGACCTGCACCACCGCGCTTCGCCCGGTGTGGCCTCGGCCCTCATGGATTTCCCGCTCCACCTCACGGGCGATCTCGAGCTCCAGGCCCGCCAGCTCGGCCCGCAGGTCCTCCACCCGCATCAGCAGTTCCTCGACCCGCGGCCCCCCGGTCTCGTAGCGGAGCTGCTCGGGCGTATAGGCCTCGAGGACGAACACCCCTCCGGGGCGCAGCCCCGCCACCACCCGCTGGTGCACACCGGCCCGAATCTCCGGCGGGAGGTGGCAGAAGATGGCGACCACCGCATCCCAGGCCCCGGGCTCGATGGGCCATCCGGCGAGATCGGCCTGCACTGTGTGGACTGCGACGCCTCGCTCGGCGGCGAGGGCCCGCGTCTTGGCGAGACCCGGAGCCGAGACGTCCACCGCGGTCACCTCGGCGCCACGGCTGGCCAGGTACACCGCGTTTCTCCCCTCGCCCTCAGCCAGGCAGAGGACGCGACCGGCCGGAATCCGGTCCGCCACCGACCGGAGGAAGTCGTTCGGCTCGGTCCCGTAGAAGTAGCCCGCCTCCGCGAACCGCTCGTCCCAGTGCGTCGGCGCCGGGAACACGGTCGTCCACGGCTTCGGCATGGCGCCCTACCAGGCGATCCCGTAATCCTCGCCGTGGTTGCTCGAGCCGCCCCAGAGCGAGCCGTGCTTCCAGTCGAACCAGATCGCGTTGATCGGCCCGGAGGTCAGCCGCTGGAATTCCAGGGTATACCCCATTCCCCGGAGGTCGGTGCGGACCCACTCGGGCATGCTCTCCGCGAGCAGCAGGCGGCCAGGACGCGACTCGTGCGCCCCGAACGAGGCCCGCATCTGGTAGCTGTTGAGGTTCGGGGCCTCGGTCGCCTGCTGCACCGTCATCCCGAACTCCACCATGTTGAGGAAGAACTGGAGGAGATTCTGGTCCTGGCTGTCGCCGCCCTGCACCGCGAAGGAGAGGAAGGGGCGCCCGTCCTTGAGCGCCAGCGACGGCGTCAGGGTCACCCGGGGCCGCTTGCCCGGCGCGACCACGTTGAAGGGGCCGTCGGCCGGCTCGGTGACGAAGCTCTGGGCCCGCTGGCTCATCCCGACGCCGGTGCGCCCCGCGATGACCGCCGGCACCCACCCGCCGCTCGGCGTGATCGACACCACCCACCCGGACGTGTCGGCCGCCTGAATCGAGGTGGTGCCCGCGTAGAAGGCCTCACGGAAGGCCGCTTCGCGATCTCCTCCGCCCGTCTGCCCGTCTGCCCGTCCGCCTGTCGAAGGCGCCGGGGCGGCGGGAGCTCCCGTCACCGACCACTTCGCCAGCAGATCGAGGAAGGGGTTGGTCCCACCCTGGAAGGGATACGGATCGCCCGGTTTCACCGTGGAATCGTTCCGCTCCGGGTTGATGGCGGCGTACCGCTGCCGGGCATACTCCTTGGAGAGCAGTCCCTTCACCGGCTCCTCGGGGGGCGAGTAGGTGTCGCCGTAGTAGAAGTCGCGGTCGGCAAAGGCCAGGCTCATCGCCTGGTAGATCGTGTGCACGTACCGCGACGAGTTGTACCCCATGGCCTTGAGGTCGGCATTCTCCAGGATATTGAGCGCCTGGAGCAGGACCGGGCCCTGGGTCCAGACGTTCAGCTTGTAGACCTCGATCCCCTTGTAATTGACGGAGACCGGTTCCTCGATGTGAACCCTCCAGCTGGCCAGGTCCGCTTCCGTCACGGTGGCACCCTGCTCGCGGGCGCCGCGGACGTACTCCTTGGCGATGTCCCCGCGGTAGAAGCGGTCGTAGGCGGCCATGATGGCTTCCTTCCGGCTCTTGCCGGCCCGGAGGGCCGCCTGCTCCGTCTCGACCAGCTTCCGGAGAGTC
>DASWBQ010000422.1:0-12300 GCA_036390535.1 Gemmatimonadales bacterium
GAAACACTTGCATAGGGGGAGGGGGTATGCTACTATGCAGGGTGCCCATCGGCGTCTCTTGCTGCCCCTCCCAGGAGGTTACCGTGTCGAGTCTGTCGCTGTCGATCGAAGGGATGTCCTGCCACCACTGCCTCAATGCCGTCAACAAAGCGCTCGCCGCGCTTCCCGGAGTGAGAATCGAATCGGTGCGGATCGGTCGTGCCGAGGTTTCCTACGATCCGGCACAGGCCGATGCGGACCGGATCATCGGTGCGGTCACCGAGGCGGGCTACCGCGCCCACCCGGTGGCCGGGCAGTAAGGACCAGACGCTGATGACCACGCTGGCGCCCGAACCCATCGGCGAGACCTGCACGATCGAGGTCTCGGGAATGACCTGTGCCGCCTGCAGCGGCCGGGTGCAGCGCGCCCTGGAGAAGACTCCCGGGGTCACGACCGCGAACGTCAACCTGATGACGGGGTCCGCGACGGTCGGGTTCGACGAGGCCCAGGTGTCGGTGGAGGACCTGCTCGCGGTGATCCGCGACAGCGGCTACGGCGCGGAGCTGCCGAAGCCCGATGCAGCGGCGGGCGCCGAAACTGAGGCGCTCGACCGGGCGCGGGAGGAGGAGGTAGCCACCCTGCGCCGGAAGGTGGTGGTGGCAGGTTCCGCGGCCGTCCTCACCATGGTGCTGATGCCGTTCGCCGAGCACGTGCACGGCGAGATGGCCGACCCGGTGATGCGGCTCCTGATGCCGGTGGCGGACGCGCTGCGGCTCCTGATACCCCCGCTCGGGGAGATCTCGGTGACCGCCTGGCGGTGGATCCTCCTTGCGATGACCCTGCCAAGCGTGCTCTGGGCGGGCCGGCACTTCTACACCCGCGCCTGGGCGGGACTGCAGCACCGGGCCGTCGACATGAACACCCTGATCGCGGTCGGGACGGGTGCGGCCTTTCTCTTCAGCCTGGCGATGACGGTGGCGAGCGACTGGTTCGCCTCCCACGGGGTCCCGTCGGTGGTCTACTACGAGGCGGTGAACGGCATCATCGCCCTGATCCTGCTCGGCAACCTCCTCGAGACGGGCGCCAAGCGCCGGACCAGCGGGGCGATCAAGCGGTTGATCGGGCTCCGCCCCGCCACGGCGCGCCTCCGCCTGGGGGGGGCCGAGGTGGACGTGCCGTTGGAGCGGGTGCGGGTGGGTGACGAGGTGGTGGTGCGACCGGGCGACCGGCTGCCGGTGGACGGGCAGGTGATCGAGGGGAGCAGCGCGGTGGACGAGTCGATGCTGACCGGCGAGCCGCTCCCCGTGGTCAAGGCGACGGGGGACGACGTGACCGGCGGGACCATCAACGGCACCGGGACCTTCGTCTTCCGGGCCACCCGGGTGGGCCGGGACACGGTGCTGTCGAACATCATCCGGATGGTGCAGCAGGCCCAGGGATCGCGTGCCCCGATCCAGGCGCTGGCGGACCGGATCTCGGCGGTCTTCGTGCCGGTGGTCATCGTGATCGCGTTGCTGACGTTCGCGGCGTGGTGGCTGTTCGGTCCCGAGCCGGCCGTCATTCGCGCCCTGGCGTCCGCCGTGACGGTCCTCATCATCGCCTGTCCCTGTGCGATGGGACTGGCGGTGCCGACCGCCGTCATGGTGGCCACCGGGAGGGGGGCGGAGCGGGGGCTCCTGATCAAGGGGGGTGAGCCGCTGCAGCGTGTCGGTGAACTGACCACGGTCGTTCTCGACAAGACCGGCACGATCACCGAGGGGAAGCCGGCGGTGGCCGAGGTGACCACCCTCGGGATGACCGCGGACGAGGTACTGGCGCTGGCGGCGGCGGTGGAGGCGCGGAGCGAGCACCCGATCGGAGCCGCAATAGGCGCCGAGGCGGAGCAGCGGAGGGACGGAAGGATGGCGGGGGCAACCGTATATCAGGCCGCCCAGTTCGAGGCCGTGCCAGGACGGGGTGTGCGAGGCCTCGTGGACGGGCGTCCGGTGCTGGCCGGCAACGCCGCATTCCTGGCCGAGAGCGGGGTGGACATCGCACCCCTTCAGGCTGCGCTGGCGCAGGCGGCGGAGCGGGCCCAGACCCCGGTACTGGTGGCGGTGGACGGTCTGGCGGCGGGGCTGATCGCCATCGCCGACCCGGTGCGGGCCACCAGCCTCGACGCGGTGCGACGGCTGCAGGCCCTGGGGCTCGAGGTGGTGATGCTGACCGGGGACGACACGCGGACGGCGAACGCCGTGGCCCGCGAGGTCGGCATCGAGCGGGTCGTCGCCCAGGTGCTGCCTTCGGCGAAGCTGGCGGTGGTCGAGGGCCTGAAGGGCGAGGGGAAAGTCGTCGCCATGGTCGGCGACGGGATCAATGACGCCCCGGCCCTGGCGGCGGCCGACGTCGGCATCGCGATCGGGACGGGCACCGACGTGGCGATCGAGGCGGCCGACATCGCCTTGATGCGGCCGGATCTGCACGGCGTCGCCGAGGCGATCGGGCTGGCGCGGGCCACGATGCGAACGATTCGCCAGAACCTGTTCTGGGCATTCGCCTACAACACCGTCGGCATCCCGGTCGCCGCCGGGGTGCTCTATCCGGCGTTCGGCATCCTGCTCACCCCGACAATGGGGGCGGCGGCGATGGCGCTGTCGAGCGTCTCGGTGGTGACCAACAGCCTGAGACTGCGGCAGGGTAGCAGGACGGCAGGGCGGCAGACGGCACCCCATCCACGCCAGGAGCAGCGGCCATGAACGAGACTGCAACGTCGGCCTGCGCATGCGGGACGTCGGAAACCGGCGAGCGCCGGGCGACGGCGGTGGACCCGGAGATCAAGAAGGCGGTGCTGCTCCGGCTCCGGCGGATCGAGGGACAGGTGCGCGGGCTGCAGCGGATGGTGGAGGAAGAGCGCTACTGTGCCGACATCATCACCCAGGTCGCGTCGGTCCAGGAGGCGCTGCGGGGGTCGGCGCGGGCGCTGCTCCAGAACCACCTGCGCCATTGCGCCTCGGCCGCGATCCGCTCGGGCGATGCCGCTGCCGCCGAGGCGATGTACCAGGAGCTGATCGACCTGGTCGGGAAGGCGCGCTGAGCGGCGCTCGGCGCGCCAGCTCGATCAGATCCCGGGTGTTCCGCACCAGCCCCGAGGGGAACCGCCAGGAAACAGTCTCGTCGGTCTGAACCAGCCACAGGGTGTTCCCCTGCAGCTCCCAGCGGAACCACGCCTCCCCCATCGCCAGCGGGAATTGCGAGTCCGCGTCGGGAAGAAGCAATATGCCACCCCCATCGGTCGGCCCCGCGCCGGCACGGGCCGCCCGCGACAGGAGCGAAGCCACGGTGGAGCGGCGAAGCTGCATCCCTCCTCCTCGGGCCGATTCCCGGGCGGCGGCCGGATCCGCCAATCTCGGCCCGATACCGGTCCGTGGCAAAGGCGGGCTCCATTGCGACCCGTTGACCGGGAGGGTAGCGTGAGGCGGGAGGTCCGTCGAGCATGACGATCGGTCGGGGTACGCGATGGATTCTGGTGATCGCCGGGCTGGTGGCCGTTGCCGGGCCGGCCCCGGGCGAGGCACAGCGGGCCCCGGCACCGGTCGCTGAGGGTTACGTGGTGACGGCGGACTCGGTCCGGCTGTTCTTTCGTGTGGCCGGCGCGGGTCCCGACACCCTCGTGGCGATCCACGGTGGCCCCGGGGTGGACCTGGAGAGCATCTACGGCGATTTCCTTCCCCTGGCCGATCGTCACGCCGTGATCTTCTACGACCAGCGCGGGGCGGGCCGTTCCACCCTGCCTTCGGACACCCTGAAGCTCACCGCCGAACGCCAGGTCGCCGACCTCGAGGCGGTGCGCCGGCACTTCGGGCTCGGACAGATGGTTCTGGTGGCCCATTCCTACGGGCCGCTGCTGGCCGCGACATACGCCCTGGCGCACCCGGACGCGGTGCGCGGGATGGTCTTCTTCGGTCCGGTGCCGCCCTGGCGCGGCGATTTCCGCGAGCGGACCGCCGCCGCCATGCGCACCCGGGTCGACAGCGTCAGCGGTGCCCGGATGGCCGAAGCGATGCGCCACCTGGCCGATCCCGATCCCGCCGAGGACACGCGCCAGGCCTGCCGCGACTTCTGGGCGATCGCGCTCAAGTCACGCCTCGCCGACCCGGCGTCGGCCTCGCGCCTGAAGTCGGACCTCTGCGCCTCGGACCTGGCCGGCATCCGGTATGGCCTGACGGTCACGGGGCGGGTGGTGATGACCTCGCACGGCGACTGGGACATGCGCCCCGCGCTGGGCCAGTTGCGGGTGCCGCTCCTGGTCGTACATGGAGAGGCCGAGGCCATCCCGATGGACATGGTGGCGGAGTGGGCCGGCGCGGTTCCGGGCGCTCGGCTGCTTCGGGTCCCCGGGGCGGCGCACTTCGCGTATTCCGAGCGGCCTGAGCTGGTGTGGCCCGAGGTCGAGCGGTTCCTCGCCGGCCTTCCCCGGAAGTAGAGGCCCTCAGGCCGGGCGGACCCGGGCCATGTCGCGCCCCACGGTCCGGATGGCCGGGAGGACGATGATCGCGCCGACCAGCGACATCACCGGCAGAATGAGGACTGCCTTGCCGATCCCGAACTGGTCGGACAGGAACCCGACGAGGGGGAAGGACACGGCGTCGCCCGCAAGGTGAATGAAGAGCAGGTAGGCTCCCGCCACGGTGGTGCTGACGCTGGCGGGGACCACGTCGAAGATCACCGTCGTCAGCGGGCCGTTGTACCAGGTGAGGAAGAAGAACGCCGCCACGAAGACCGGGACGAAGAGGTCCAGGTCGCGGATCGTCAGCAGCCAGATGGCCAGCGGCGCCCCCGCCAGGAACCCGATCGACGACACGACCACCCGGGCCCAGACAAAGCGCAATTGCAGCCAGTCGGCCAGGAGCCCGCCGACCAGGGTGCCGGCGATCCCCGCGACCAGGCCCCATTTGCCCAGCAGCACCGACGCGGTGGGCACGTCGATCCCCAGCTCCCGCGTCATGAAGGCCGGCGACCAGCCGATGAGGCCGTTCATTCCGAACGAGATCGCGGCTCCACCGACGAAGACGTAGACCAGCGTGGGCGTGTGCAGGACCAGGCGGATGGCGAGGCCGAGCTCCTCGTAGGCCGCGTGGAACCCGGTGGCGACCCCGCTCTGGGGCTCGTCGTGGGTCTTCCGGACCAGCTGGATGATATTGATGACCAGCCCGAGGGTCAGGCAGACCGAGAACACCCCCGCATCGATGGCGGAATCGGCGCCGAAGTACCGGTCGAGGACGAAAGCCGACGCGGCGCCGAGCGTCGCCCCCACCAGCACCGGGGCGAAGAGCCGGACCAGCGAGACGGTGCTGCCCTTGAGCTCCCGAAGCTGCGCGCGGATCGGCGGGAGGACTCCGCCCTTGAGGGGGTCGCGAAGCCGGGCGGCGAGGAGGGCGAGGGCGAAGCCGGGGAGGCCCAGCGCCATGAAGGCGACCCGCCAGCCGTACAGCGCCTCCAGCTGGCCCGCCACCAGGATGCCGACCACGCCGCCGAGGGCGAGCCCGGCCGTGAAGATGCTCATCGCCACGGCGCGCCGGGCGCCGGTGAAGTAATCGGCCACGAGGGCGGTGCTGGCCGCGTTGGCGGCGGCGCCGCCGAGGCCCACCATCGCCCGTGACACCAGGAGGGTGACAAAACCGCGGGCCAGCCCGCCGACGCTGGTGAAGACGCTCCAGAGTCCCACCCCGAACGCCGTCACGGCGGTTCGGGAGCGGAGGTCGGACATGACGCCCACCGGGAGGGCGGCGACCGAAAAGACCAGGACGTAGGCGGACCCGAGCCAGCCGAGATGGGCATCGGTGAGGTTGAGGTCGCGCTTGATCGGCTCGAAGAGCGCGAAGATCGCGTTGCGCTCGAGGTAATTGACGACGTTGATGAGCGTCAGCAGCGCCAGCGCGTAGTAGCTGTACGCCGGCGTGATGCGGGGGCGGCCGGTCACGACCGCCCCTGGGCCTCCTCGGCGCGGCGGTCGCGGAACCCGCGGGCCGCCCGGTACTCGGCCAGCAGCCGGTCCATCATCTCCTGCCGGCGGCCGTAGAGCCGCCTGAGCGGCCGGGGCGAGTGACGGGCGAGGGCATAGGCGGTCAGCAGGGGCAAGGAGACGGTGTTGTCCATGTAGCAGACCACCGTGCCGGGGAGCATGTCGGGGTCGATCTTCCCCCAGGAGACGGCTTCGCCGGGGGTCGCCCCCGACAGCCCGCCGGTGTCAGGCCGGGCGTCGGTCAGTTGAAGGAAGTAGTCATGGCCCCGCTCGTCGATGCCGAGGACTTCCTGGATCTGCGGCTCGGTCTGGAGGAGGAAGTTCTTGGGGCTGCCGCCCCCGGCGATCAGGGCGCCGCTCTTGCCTCCCGAGCGCTTCGCCTCGAGGACGATCGAGGCGGTTTCGTTGACGTCGGCGCTGACGTCGAACCGCAGCTGGCTGCCCGACAGCGCCTGCTCGGCGACGTTCATGCCGATGGAGCTGTCGCCGGGCGAGCTGGTGTAGATCGGCACCTCGAGTTCGTGGGCCGCGGCCAGCACCGAGAGGCGGGTGGCACCGATGGCCCGCTCGCGCTGAAGCAGATAGCCGCCCAGGAGGTAGTGGTACTCGGCGCTGCTCATCGACCGCTGGAACTCATCGCGCGCGGACACCTCCCGGATGAAGGCGTCGGTGGAGAGGAGGACGTCGTAGTCGAAGAAGATGTCGTAGATCCGGACTACGCCGTGCTCCCGGAGCTCCACGTCGTTGGCGGTCGGGGTGCCGCGGTGGAGCGCCAGCCCGAGGGCGAAATGGGCGTCGTGGTAGAGGTTGGCGCCGGTGGAGATGATCCAGTCCACGAACCCGGCCTGCATCAGGGGAATGAGGGTGCTCATCCCGAGACCCGCCGGCGTCATCGCGCCGGTGAGGCTCATCGCCACGGTCACGTTGGGCTCGAGCATCCGCCCGGTGAAGAGGTGGCAGGCCTCGCGCAGCCGTCCCGCATTGTACGCGAGGAAGGCATTGTCGATGAGGTCGGCCGCAGTCTCGGTCCCGGTGATCGGCGGCGGGGCGATCCTGGTGCCGCGGAGGAAGTTGGCGGAAGGTCGGGTCATGGCGGAGAATATAGATGGGCGGACGGGCAGACGGCGGACGAGCAGAGGGGTATCTTGCCCCGGTCCCCTTCCTGCGCGAATGCCATGAAACGGACCCTGTTCGAGCCCGAGCACGACGCCTTGCGCGACGCCTTCCGCGCCTTCGTCGCGGCGGAGATCACACCGCACTACGCCGACTGGGAACGCGCGGGGATGGTGCCCCGGGCGGTCTGGCGGAAGGCGGGGGACCTGGGCTTCCTGGGCTTCTCGGTTCCAGAGGCCTACGGTGGCCTCGGGCTCGACGACTACCGGTATGCCGTGGTCCTCACCGAGGAGCTGGTCCGGGCCGCGGCGAACAGCGTCTTCTTCGGCCTCCACACCGACGTTTGCGTCCCGTATCTGGTGCGCTACGGCACCGACGAGCAGAAACAGCGCTGGCTGCCGGGGACCGTGTCCGGGGAACTGATCACGGCGATCGCGATGAGCGAGCCGGCGGCCGGCAGTGACCTGGCAGGTATCCAGGCCACCGCCCGGCGGGACGGCGAGCACTACCTGCTCAATGGCCAGAAGACCTTCATTTCCAATGGGCTGCTGGCAGACCTTGTGATCGTGGTCGCCAAGACTGACGCCGCCGCAGGGGCGCGAGGCGTTTCGCTGTTCGTGGTAGAGGCGGGGATGGAAGGGTTCACCCGGGGCCGGCGCCTGGAGAAGCTCGGGCTCCACGCCCAGGACACCGCCGAGTTGTACTTCCAGGATGTCCGCGTGCCGGTCGCCAACCGGCTCGGCGCGGAGGGGCAGGGGTTCCGGATCCTGATGGAGCAGCTGCCGCAGGAACGGCTGGGGATCGCGGTGGGCGGAGTCGCTACCGCGGAGGCCGCCCTCGAGTGGACGATCCGGTACGTGAAGGAGCG
The DNA here is from genome assembly GCA_036390535.1 of Gemmatimonadales bacterium. GTDB lineage: Bacteria > Gemmatimonadota > Gemmatimonadetes > Gemmatimonadales > GWC2-71-9 > SZUA-320. The sequence continues at coordinate 7,963 of DASWBQ010000422.1, forward strand.
CCAGGCGTTCGGGCAGGCGGTGGCGGACTTCCAGACGGTCCGGCACGCGCTGGCCGAGATGCAGACCGAGGCCGTGATCGGACGGGCCTTCCTCGACCGGTGCGTGCTGGCGCTCAACGCGGGCGAGCTCACCACCGAGGAAGCCTCGATGGCGAAGTGGTGGTGCTCGGAGCTGGGCTTCCGGGTGGCCGACCGCTGCCTCCAGCTTCACGGGGGCTACGGCTACATGACGGAATACGCGGTGGCGCGCACCTGGGCCGACGCGCGCGTCGGGCTGATCTACGGCGGCACCAACGAGATCATGAAGGAGATCGTCGGGCGCGCCATCGTCAGATGACGCCCGCGGCCCGGAGTCGAGCCCGCTCCGGCTCGGTCACGCCGAGTTCCGACAGCACGGCATCGGTGTCCGCGCCGAGGGCGGGCGCCGGCCCGGGAGCCGGATCGCCCAGGGGGCCGGCAACCACCCGGCTCGTGCGCCCATCCGAGCCGGTCACCTCGCGCACTGCCCCGGGCCAACGGGTCAGCGCCTCCTCCAGCGACCGCACCGGCGCGACGCAGGCGTCGGCCTCGCCGAGGAACGCCTCCCACTCTGCCAGCGTCCGGCCGCCAAACACTGCCTCGAGGTCCGCCCGCATGTCGGCCTGCCGGGCGGCTTCCAACTGGCAAGGAATGAAGCCAGGCCGATCGAGTCTGGAGCAGAGGTTCGCCCAGAACTTCGGCTCCAGCGCGGCGACGGAGAGCCAGCGACCATCGGCGGTCGGGTAGATGCCGTAACAGGCGAGCCCCCCGTTCAGGGTGGCCTCACCGCCCGCCGGCACGGCGCCGGCCTCCAGCAGCTCCGCGGCCGGCAGCCCGAGCCAGGAGAGCACGCCCGGCGCCATTCCGATATCGAGCACCTGACCCTTTCCCGTCTGGTGGCGCTCGAGGAGTGCGGCCAGGATGGCGGTCGTCGCCGTGAGCGCGCCGGCGCCGAGATCCGCCGATTGCAGGGCGGGGAGGGCTGGGCGACTTCCGGCCGAGGGCGCCCCGAAGGGGAGGGCACCAACCTCCGCCAGATAGTTGAGATCGTGCCCGGCCCGCTTTCTCAAGGCGCCGGCCTGGCCGTATCCGGTGATGGCGCAGATGACGAGGCGCGGGTTGGCGGACCGGAGCGTGTCGTACCCGAGTCCCAGGCGCTCGAGGGTGCCGGGGCGGAATCCCTCGACGAGGACGTCGGCCGTGGCAACGAGGCGGAGCAGGAGGTTGCGCCCGTCGGGCGCCTTGAGGTCGAGGGAGAGGCTCCGCTTGCCGCGATGCAGCGCGTCAAAGAAGACGGCGCGGCCGGTCGGGGCGGTGTAGGCGCGGATGGGGTCGCCGGCGCCCGGTTCCTCCACCTTGATGACCTCCGCGCCGAGGTCAGCGAGCAGCATGGTGCAGAAACCGCCGGGGAGGAGACGGGTGAGATCGAGGACCCGGGTGCCGGCGAGTGGTCTCATGCGACCCAATCTAGGTGGCTAGATTCCCTCCGGCCCATGAGCGAACCCACTCCTCTCCCGGCACCTCCCCGGTCCTGGACCGGTCTGATGCTGGCCCTGACGGCCCGGGCGCTGGTGAATCCCCGCCTGGCCGTCGATCTGCTCCGTACCGGGTGGGCATTCCGGCGCCGAGGGTGGCACGCCCGGTTCCCGTTCCTGCCGCTGCCGGACGTCACCTACCTGCAGTGGCGGATGTACACGGCCTACGCGGACGAGCACGCGGTGCCGCCGGTCGAGGACGTGATCGCCTTCGCGCGATGGCGCCGGGAGACGATGCACCTGTGACCGACCGTCGCCACGTCGTCATCGTGGGCGGCGGATTCGCCGGCCTCACTGCCGCACGCCGGCTGGCGCGTAATCAGGGCCTCCGGGTTACGGTCATCGACCGGACCAACCACCATCTCTTCCAGCCGCTGCTGTACCAGGTCGCCACCGCGGCGATCAACCCGTCCGACATCGCCGCACCGATCCGCTCGATCCTCCGGGGTCGGCCCAACGTCGACGTCGTGCTGGGGGACGTGACCGCGGTGGCCCCTGAGGCACACGAGGTCCGGATGGCGGATGGAGTGGTCGTCAGGTACGACTGGCTGCTGCTGGCGCCCGGGGGGCGGCACGCCTATTTCGGGCATCCGGAGTGGGAGGTGCTGGCCCCCGGCCTCAAGACGGTGGAAGATGCGCTGGAAATCCGCCGGCGGATGCTGCTGGCGTTCGAGCGTGCCGAGCGGGCAGAGTCTGCCGATGAGCGCCACCGGCACCTGACCTTCGTGGTAGTCGGCGGTGGGCCGACCGGCGTCGAGGTGGCCGGGGCCATCGCGGAGATCAAGAACCGGGCGCTCACCCGGGATTTCCGGCACATCGACCCGCGCGATGCCACGGTGCTGCTGCTGGAGGGCGGCCCCCGGATCCTGCCCTCGTACCCGCCAGAGTTGAGCCAGAAGGCCAAGGCGATCCTCCGGGAGCTCGGGGTGGACGTCCGCACCGACGCGATGGTGACCGCCATCGAGCCAGGCGCGGTGCAGGTGGTCGGGTGGCGGATCCCCACCGACACGGTGGTCTGGGCCGCCGGCAATGCCGCCAGCCCGCTGCTCCAGGACCTCGGCGCTCCGCTCGACCGGATGGGCCGGGTGGTGGTGCAGCCGGACTGCAGCGTACCGGGATTGCCGGAGGTGCTCGTGCTCGGTGATGCGGCGCTGTTCACCCACGACCAGCGGTTCCGCCAGGGCCTGCCGGGGATCGCGCCGGTGGCGATGCAGCAAGGCCGCCACGCTGCGGCCGTCATCGAGGCCGACGTCGCCGGACGCCCCCGCCGGCCGTTCCGCTACGCCGACAAGGGTCAACTGGCGGTGATCGGCCGGGGCAAGGCGGTCGCGGACGTGGGGCCGGTGCACTCGGCCGGGTTCTTCGCCTGGCTAACCTGGATCTTCGTCCACATCGCCTACCTGATCGGGTTCGCCAACCGGGTGCTGGTGCTGGTGCAGTGGGCCCTGCTGTACTTCACGTTCCGGCGGGGGGCACGGCTGATCACGCGGGAGTGGGCACCCGGGGGACGGGCGGACGGGCAGACGGGCTGACGGGCGGTAGGAAAGAAGGGCGGGCCCGGTCATCCCGGGCCCGCTCCATTTCACCAACCGCCTGACTATTGCCGGCTGCCATCAGGGGAGCTTGAGCATCGGCTTCAGGTCCACCAGGTAGATCGAGGAGCCGCGGACGTTTTGTACCGGATAGGCCACACGCTTGCCGTCCGGCGAGGGCAGGTACTCGCCGACCACGGCGTCGGGATCGTTCCCCGTGAGCGCTACCGGCCGGCTCCCCGGCGTGAGGGAGAACTGCAGGATGTCCTGCCTGCCACCCTTCCGGAGGACGCCCACCATGAAGAGGCCGCGGTCATCGGGCTGCCAGGTGAGGTCCCAGCAGACGTCGCCAGTGCCGAGTTCGAAATCCTGGCGCGTCATCGTCCCTCCGGTGGCGGCGGGAATCGTCAGTATCATTAGGATGGGATGCTGGTCGGCTCCGCCGCGGCCACAAACCGCCGCCCGATCGCCCTGCCACGACCACACTGGGCCCTCTTCCGGCACCACCTCACCCTTCCGAAAGCTGGCCAGCCGCTCCGGGGATCCCGACGGCCCGCCGGTGAGCACCAGCTCTACCGAGTCGCCTCGCTCGGCGAAATGGAGCAGCCGGGTTCCATGCACGTTGAAGCCATAGCGACGTGGCGGTGCCGGCTCACGAGGGAAGCTGCGGACGACCTGGGATTCGCCGGTGGCCGGATCAGTCCTCTTGATAGCGAATCCGGAGGCGGCGCAGACCCAGGTCGCGCAGTTGGAAGCCGTAGCCACGTCGGCTTCCACGTGGATCCATGCCGACCCGTCCTGCTCGAGCCCTCCACGCCCCGCTAGTCCACCCACGCCTCTCTCTGGGCGCTCGCTGATGGTGCGGGTCTTGCCCGTGGTCACGTTGATGGCGTGGAGTGCCAGGGGATTGCCGGTCAGGTAGGAGAACCACGGGCCAACGCTGCTCCGCCAACCAGCCTGCCTCCGGATGCCACCCGGCACCGGTATCACCTTGCCCCCGGTCCCGTCGAGCGGCAGGAGCTCGATGGCCAGGTCCCCGCCTCCCGGCGACGCCGGACGATCGGTGATGACCGCGTCACCGGAGGGCGTCCACGCCTCCGGCCAGTTCTGGCCGGAACGAGTCAGGATCTTGATCGGGTCGCCGTTCACCGACGCCACCCGAACCGAAGAGACCAGCCCGTTCGCCCGCAGCAGGATGCCGGTGCCGTCCCCAGTCTCGTCGCCAAACGGCCCAACCGGCACGGCGCGGTCCG
>DASWBQ010000423.1:0-1533 GCA_036390535.1 Gemmatimonadales bacterium
CGGGCCGGCCCGGCGGGCCGGGGGGGCCCCGGCCGGGTGGCCCCCGTCCGCCGGGCGCCCCGGGTGCTCGGCCCGGGACGGCCGCCCCGGCGGGCCGGGCCTTCGGGCCGGACGCCGAAAAGGGCGGCGGCAGGAAGAAGAGCAAGAAGAAGGGCCGGCCGGACGTCGACCAGGAAGCCGTGCAGGCGAACATTCTGAAGACCCTCGCCGGAATGCGGGGTGGGGCACGCAAGCGCCGCCACGACGAACCGTCCTATCGTGACATGCTCGCCGGGCGGATGGCGGAGGAGCGGGAGCGCGAGAAGACCCGGATTCGCGTCAACGAGTTCGTGTCCGTCGCGGAGCTGGCCGAGGTCATGAAAGTCCCGGCGACCCAGATCGTCCAGTTCGCCTTCAAGGAACTGGGCCTGATGGTGACGGTGAACCAGCGGCTCGACTTCGACCAGATCGAGCTGATCGCCTCCGCCTTCGGCTTCGAGGCCACCCGGGAAGAGGAGTACATGGCCGAGGCGGTCGAAACCGAGACGGAAGTCGAGCCGCCGGAGTCGCTCCAGCCGCGCCCCCCCGTGGTGACCATCATGGGCCACGTCGACCACGGCAAGACCTCGCTGCTGGACTACGTCCGGAAGGCGAACGTCGTGGCCGGGGAGGCCGGTGGCATCACCCAGCACATCGGCGCCTATCATGTCAGCCTGCCGGGCGGGCGGGCCATCACCTTCCTCGACACACCCGGCCACGAGGCCTTCACCGCGATGCGTGCCCGTGGCGCCCAGGTGACCGACATCGTGGTGCTGGTGGTGGCGGCGGACGACCAGGTGATGCCCCAGACGGTCGAGGCCATCAGCCACGCCAGGAACGCCGGGGTGCCGCTGATCGTGGCGATCAACAAGATCGACCTCCCCGCGGCCAACGTGGCCAAGGTGAAGCAGGACCTCCTCCAGCACAGCGTGGTGCTCGAGGAGTTCGGTGGCAGCACCCTCGCGGCGGAAATCTCCGCCAAGAAGGGCATCGGCATCGAAGCGCTGCTCGAGCAGATCCTGCTTCAGGCCGAGATGCTGGACCTGAAGGCCAATCCGGACGCCATCCTGCACGGTACGGTTCTCGAAGCCACGCTCGACCCGGGCAAGGGCCCGCTCGCGACGGTGCTGGTGCAGAAGGGGACCTTGCGGGTCGGAGACAACTTCATCTGCGGACGGTTCTCCGGGCGGGTCCGGGCGCTGTTCGACGAGCGCGGGAAGGTGGTCAAACAGGCCGGCCCCTCGATCCCCGTCCAGGTGCTCGGCTTCGAGGGTGTCCCCTCGGCAGGCGACTCGTTCCTCGTCGTGGCCGACTCGGTCCAGGCTCGTGACATCGCCCAGAAGCGGCAGCGGCTGGAACGCGAGGCGCAGAACCGGCGCACCGCCCGGGGGGGGACGCTCGAGGATATCTCGCGGGCCCTCAAGGCGGGGGAAATCAGCACCCTCCCGATCATCATCAAGGCCGACCAGGGGGGACCCGCCGAGGCGCTGGCCGACGCCCTCGCCCAGCTCAGCA
>DASWBQ010000424.1:0-3261 GCA_036390535.1 Gemmatimonadales bacterium
GTCGATGGCGTGGAGGATTCCCTGCGCCAGAAGGGTGATCGCCATCGAATAGAGGTTGCCGAGCGCGACCGCCCCGAGCCCGGCCGCGGAGACCCGACCGACCATCAGCGCGTCGATCACGCCCATGAAGTGCATCCCAACCTGGACCGCCACGATCGGGACGGCCAGGTCGAGAAGGGCGCGGAGGTCGTGTCGCGCGGGGAGCCAGGCGCGGGGAAAGGGCATTCGAGCCGGCAAGTCGGAAGAGTCGGAAGCTCGGAAGGGGGTCGACCTTCCGACTCCCGGCTTCCGACCAGAAACGCGCCCGGCAGGAGTCGAACCTGCGACCCACAGCTTAGAAGGCTGTTGCTCTATCCAGCTGAGCTACGGGCGCCTCATCGGACCACGGATGCAAGCTATCGGCCACCACGGCCGATGCCAATCGTTCAGGCGTCCGGCCTGGCCCGGGCGAGCCGGTGGAGCAGCAACGCGACCCGTTTGGCGTTGAGCGGCAGGGTTCGGAGGTCGGCGGTCTCGTTCACCGTGTGGCCGCCGGACCCCATGAGTCCGACACCGTCGAGCGCCATCTCCACCCGCCCGGAGGTGAACGAGATGTCCGCCGCACCGGCGCGGGCCGGATCGGCCGTGCTCACCGGGCCCCAGCCGATGTCCCGGCTGGCCTGGTCGAAGAGGGCCAGCAGGCGACGGTTGCCCTCGGTCGGCGCCAGCGGCGGGTAGCCGTCGTCAAAGACGATCTCGGCCGAGGTGCCCTCGTAGTGGCGGGCAACCAGCCGCCGCATGGTGGCCCGGGTCCGGTCCAATTGCTCCAGCGTCAGGGTGCGCAGGTCGCCCGAAACGGTGGTGCTCTCGGCGACGACGTTGGTCTTGCCGAAAGCGGTCCCCCGGTCCTGGTCCTGGTCGAAGGTGACGGCGGTCCCGCCGACGATGATCCCCGGGTTGAAGGTGACGTTCGGGTCCCCAGCCAGCGAGTCGCGGAAGGCCGCCAGGATCCGGGCCGCTTCGTAGATGGCGCCACTGCCCACCTCCGGCCGGAAGATCTGGGAACTGTGATACGGCTTCCCTGCGGTGCGAAGGACCCAGCCCGATGAGCCACGGCGGCCGATCACCGCCAGCTTCGGATCGGAGGGGCCATCCTCGAAGCCGATCGCGGCATCGGCCCAGTCGGCTGCTTCGCGCAGGTCCTTGCGGGCCAGATCGAGCAGGTCGCCCGGATTCTCCTCGTCCCCGGTGATCACCACCCGCACCTGCAGCCGGTCCAGCCCGCCGACTTCCTGGAGCGCCCCCAGCGCCAGCAGCATGATCGCGTTGCCGCCCTTCATGTCGGTGGTCCCGGGGCCGCGCGCGGTGGAGTCGTTCAGCCGCTCGAATCGCTGGAAGGGGGAGTCGGGCTCGAAGACGGTGTCGAGGTGGCCGATGAGGAGAACCTTCGGGCCCCGCCCGTCGCCGTTCCGCTCGGCGATCAGGTGACCGGCCCGCCCCCACGCCGCGCCGTCCACCCAGCGGACCGTGAAGCCGAGCCTGGTGAACTCCGGCTCGAGCAGCCGGCCGACCGCGCGGACGCCGGGGAGGTTCATGGTCCCGCTGTTCTGGTTGACGGTCCGCTCGAGGAGCGAGATCGCGGCCGGGGCGCCGAGGTCGACGGCGGTGACGATGCGGCGCTCGACGCCGTGGAGACCCTGCCCGGCGAGGGCGACCGGCACGAGCAGGAGTGCGGCACAACAGAGCAATCGGTGCATGCTGAAAACTAGCGGGTCCCCTTTTGCCCGGCCTCCGCCGCAACGACATTTCGTCGGGTCATGCACGTCTTCCAGAGCACTGAAATCGCCGCCGCCCTGTTCCAGGCCGCCATCACGCTGGGGCTGGCCGCGCTGTTCCTGTTCCTGTACAGCCGCTATCGCAAGCCGCATTTCTACTGGTGGGCGGTCGCCTGGGGCCTCTACGCGCTCCGGCTCGCGGCCATCATCACGTTCCTCGCCTCCAACCAGTGGAGCTGGCTCTACTGGCACCAGGTGACGACGGGATGGACCGGGCTCGGGCTGCTGTGGGGGGCGCTGGTCTTCTCGCGCCAGCTGGAACTGCGGCCCTCCTATATCCTGGTGCTGCTGTTCCCGCTGCTCTGGTCGTACCTGGCGATCTTCCGGCTGGACGATTTCATGCTCGCCGCGGCTCCGGCGGTGGGCTTCCTGGCCCTGACGACCCTCTGGACCGGATGGGTGTTCTGGCAACACCGGCGCCGCACCGGCTCGACGGCCTCGCTGGTGCTGGCCCTGACCTTCGCGCTGTGGAGCCTGCACCACCTCGACTACCCCCTCCTCCGGGCCCGCGGCGCCTGGAATCCATGGGGGTACTACCTCGATTCGCTGTTCCTGCTCGCGGTCGGCGCCAGCTTCCTACTGCTGGTGGTAGAGGAACTGCGGCAGGGCATCACCACGCTGTCGGCCCTGTCGGGCGACCTGCGCCGGCCGGCGCGGGGCGACTCGCTCGACGACCTGCTGCAGCGGCCCCTGGCGCTGAACGGCGTTCGGGGGGCGGCGCTGTTCCGAAGCAATGATCTCACCCTCCCGCTCCGCTGCGTCGGGGACTGCCTGAGCTGGGAGGGACGTCACGCTCCGGAGTCGGTCCGCTCGCTGGTGGACGAGGCGCTCCGGACCGGGCACCCGATCCTGCGGAGCCTGACCCGGCCGTCGCCCCTCGCCCCGCCGTTCACGGCGGTCTTGCCGCTGGGCGGGGCCGCCCCGGCGGGGGCGCTGGTGATCGTCGGGGACGCGGCCGCGCCGTTCGCGGCTCTCGACGACAGCATCCTGGTGGCGATCGGCGAGCAGATCGGCGCGGCCCTCGAGAACGCCGAGCTGACCCGGCGGCTGGAGGCCCGCACGGCCGACCTCGAGCGGTTGTCGGTGCGGATGATCCAGCAGCACGAGGAACACCGCCAGCGGATGGCGCGCGAGCTCCACGACGAAACCGCCCAGGTCTTCTCGGCCCTGAAGCTCCAGATCGGCAGCCTGCGCGAGACAGCGCCCGGTGACCTCGCCCCGCGCTTCGACAAACTGATCGAGCTGGTCGCGGCTGGGCGCCGCAGCATCCGCAACGTGACCGAGGACCTGCGGCCGACGCTGCTGGATGACCTGGGTCTGGTTCCCGCGCTGCGGGCCCTGACCGCCCAGTTCACCCAGTGGAGCGGTCTGGCGGTGAGCTTCAAGGTACCGGCCCGTCTGCCGGACCTGACGCCCGAGGCCGAACTTGCTCTGTTCCGGGCAGTTC
>DASWBQ010000425.1:0-2813 GCA_036390535.1 Gemmatimonadales bacterium
CCCAGGGAGCACTCCCGCGTGGTGTAGTGGATGGTCATGCCGGCACCTCCCTTTCCGTAGGTTGCGGGAGTCATCCCGATGCCCGCCGCACGGCGTTCATAGATGCGGCTGGGGGACCCGTACCCCGCCGAGTAGAGCGCCCGGCTGACCCCCTGCCCGGCGCGAAGCGCCTGGCGGAGCCGCCCGCTCCGGAGCGCGTCGTGGTACTCGCGGGGGGAAATCCCGGTGAGCCTGGTGAAGGTCCGCTGCAGGTGGGCCGGGCTGACCCGGAGCGCCTTGGACAGGCCGGCGAGCGTCGGGCGTTCTCCCGCGGCCTCGATCAACCGGCAGGCCCGCTCCACCAGCTCCACGTGCGGGTTCCGCCCCGCCGGATCGAGCGGACGGCACCGCCGGCAGGCGCGATACCCGGCCTGCTCCGCCGCCGCCGGGACCGGGAAGAACTCCACCTGGGCCCGGCGTGGCCGCCGCGACGGGCACGCCGGGCGGCAGTAGATCCCCGTCGAGCGGACCGCGTAGACGAAAGTCCCGTCGAGGGACCGGTCCCGCGAGAGGACCCCCTGCCAGCGCAGTTCGTCGGGATGCAGTGTGGTAGCCATGGACACGATGATAGGGCGTGACGGAGGTGGCCGCTATCCGCACCATGCTCTCAAACCGCCCGTCCGCCCGTCTGCCCGTCTGCCCGTCTGCCCGTCTATTATCGAACATGTCCTGGACCACGGGCTTCGACCCCGCCACCAGCCGCGGCATCCTGACGGCCGACGGCGCCATCGACCTCGGCGGCAGCGTCGAGGCGATGCTTGCCCTCGCCGGCGACCCGCGGCTGGAGCCGGGCTGGGCTATCCTCGTCGACCTGAACGCGGCGAGCTATGCCCCGACCCTGGCCGACGCCGCCAGGCTCGGGGCGCTGCGGCAGCACGCCGAGGCCCTGCTCGGCCGGCGCATCGCCTTCGTGGCCACTGCCCCCTCCATTCAGACCATAACCGGGCTGCTCGCCAGCATGGCCGCCGCCAAGGGCATCCAGGCCAGGGCTTTCACGAACGGAGCGGACGCGGAGCAGTGGCTCTCGGAAGGCGCGTAACGCTCCCGCTTGTTCCCGCCCTCTCCCGCCCTCTCCCGTTCAGAGCTAGAATCTTTCCTCCCCCACCGGAGCCCCGACCGATGCGCCTGACCTCCCTTTCAGCCTTGATGCTGCTGGCCGCACCGCTGGCCGCCCAGGAGGCCCCCGACACCCTGGCCCAGACCCGCGCCAAGTACGTCAACGCCATCCGCGAGCAGATCAAGGGACGGGAGGAGGCGCCCGCGGAGTCCGTCTTCAAGAACATCCAGACCCTCAAGGGGATGCCCGCCGGCCGCCTCCTCGGCATGATGGAGATGGGGTGGAGCCGCGCCCTCGGCGTCTCCTGCGACCATTGCCACGATCCCGAGAAGTGGGACAGCGACGACAAGCGGGCCAAGCTCGCCGCCCGCGACATGGTGGGCATGACCCGCGCCATCAACGCCGACTACATTCGGAAGATGGCCAACCTCCGGGGCGAGAACCCCGTGGTGAACTGCAACACCTGCCACAACGGCCGCGCCAGACCGGGAGCCCAGCGGCCGGCCAACTGACGAGAGGGGATGGGTGAAAGGTGAAAAGTGAAAAGGAGCCCGGATCCCGGCCCGAGCTCCCTTTCACTTTTCACTTTCCACTTTTCACTTCTCGGTCTTTGGTTCCTCAAGAGTGGCCAGCAGCTCCTTCCACGTGAACCACGGCTTCCCCCGGATCCACTTCTCGAACCAGGTGAACTCCGCTACCGCTTTGAGGTACTGGTTCCGCGGGTCCGGGATCCCGTGGGTGTTCCCCGGGTAGACGAAGAACTCCGTCGGCACGCCGCGCTGCTTGAGCGCCATGTGCAGTTCCTCGCTCTGCGGCCGCGGCACCCGCGGGTCGCCGTCCACCACGTGGATCAGGGTCGGCGTCTTCGCGTTGGCGATGTACCGGAGCGGCGACACCCGCCAGTAGTCCTCGAACGCCTCCCACGGCTTCTTGCCGCGGCCGAAGTACTCGGCCCGGTTCCGCTGCACGTCGCTCTGGGCGTACATCGAGATCCAGTTCACCGCGCCGGCCCCGCTCGAGATCGCCTTGAACCGGTCGGTCTGGGTCATGATCCAGTTGGACCAGTGCCCGCCGGCGCTCCACCCCATCACCCCCATCGAGTCGGGGTGCACCATCCCCTGGCGGATCAGGTGGTCCACCCCGGTGATGATGTCCTCGTAGCCCTTCCGGAAGTAGTCGAAGACGATGTCGAGCCGGTGCTGCTCGCCGTAGTTGGTCGAGCCGCGGTAGTTGGGCAGCAGCACCATGTAGCCGTTGCCGGCGTACACCTGGGGGCCCGGGTTGAAGCGCATCACGTCGGCCGCGGCCGGCCCGCCGTGGATCTGGACGATCAGCGGGTACTTCCGTCCCGGGGTGAACCCCACCGGCTTCACCAGGATCCCGCCCACCGTCTTCCCGTCCTTCGACTTCCAGCTGATCTCCTCGGCGTCGCCCAGCGCCAGCCCGGCCACCTGCGGGTTGGCGTCGGTCAGCCGGACCCAGGCGTCGCGGTTGGCCAGGTCGGCCTCCGAGCGCGCCAGGTAGAGGTCGGACGGCATCCGGGTGTCCGAGTACGTCAGCTGGATCAACCCGGTGTCATCGTCCTGGTTGGCCATCACGGTGCCCTGGACGTTCGTCACCTGCCGCACCGCGCCGGTCTCGACCGAGACCGCCATCACCTGCACCGTCCCCTTGACGCCCTCGCCGAAGTAGATCGTCTTCCCGTCCTTCGACCACC
>DASWBQ010000426.1:0-7799 GCA_036390535.1 Gemmatimonadales bacterium
CCATGGAACAGGTCGAGGAAGTCCGCCCCTCGTCGGGCCTGCCCGCCCGGTTCCAGGCTGTCCGCGGCTTCATCGAGAGCGTCCAGGCCGAGCTCCGCAAGGTCACCTGGCCGACCCGGCCGGAACTGATCAAGGCGACCCGGATGGTGGTCATCCTGTCGCTGGTCCTCGGCATCGCCATCGGCCTGCTGGACTGGCTGCTGCAGCTGATCCTGGTCCGCGGCGTCGCGGCGCTGGCGCAGTAAGGTCTCATGACCTACCGCTGGTACGCCGTCCAGACCACCGCCGGGCACGAGAAGAAGGTCTGCTCGCTCCTCCAGCAGCGGATCAGCGATGATCCCCGGCCGGCGGAGGAGAAGCTGGTCCGGCAGGCGCTGGTGCCGACCCAGGAAGTGATCGAGATCAAGGCCGGCAAGAAGGTCCTGGTCGAGCGGAAGCTCTACCCGGGCTACGTCCTGATCGAGACCACGATGAGCCAGGAGGCCCAGCACCTGGTCAACAGCGTGCAGGGGGTCATCAAGTTCGTCGGGACCGGCAAGGCGCCCCAGCCGCTCCGGCCCGAAGAGGTCAACCGGCTCCTGGGGATCGTCGAGGAAGTGGCCGAGTCGGCCCCCAAGGAGGAGATCCCCTTCATCATCGGCCAGGCGGTCGAGATCACCGAGGGGCCGTTCGCTGACTTCTCGGGGACCGTCGAGGAAGTCCTGCCGGAAAAGGGGAAGGTCAAGGTGTCGGTCAGCCTGTTTGGCCGGCCGACCACGGTGGAGATGGACTACCTGCAGTTGAAGGGACATTGACGGAAGTCAGACGTCATACGTCATAAGTCGTACGACTTCAGACGTTCGACGTGCGACTCACCCCGCGACCGCGCGGGCCAACGCGGCAGCTGACAGGACGCAGCGTAAAGGAGCAGCATGGCCAAGAAGATTACCGCGATGGTGAAGCTCCAGGTGCCCGCCGGAGCAGCCACGCCCGCGCCCCCCGTGGGCACGGCGCTCGGCCCGCACGGCGTGAACAGCATGGAGTTCGTGAAGCAGTTCAACGCCCGGACCCAGGCGCAGTCGGGGATGATCATCCCCGTGGTCGTGACCATCTTCGCCGACCGGACCTTCACTTTCATCACCAAGACGCCGCCGGCGCCGAACCTCCTGCTCAAGGAGGCGGGGCTCGAGAAGGGCAGCGCCACGCCCAACCGGGTCAAGGTCGGGAAGGTGACCCGGGCCCAGCTCAAGAAGATCGCCGAAGCCAAGATGCAGGACCTCAACGCGTCCGACGTCGACTCCGCCATGCGGATGATCGCCGGCACGGCGCGCTCGATGGGCCTGGAGGTGGCCGACTGATGCCGACCGCAGGGAAGAAGTTCCGGGCAGCGGTGGCCCGGGTGGACCGCGCCCGTGACTACGGCCTCGACGAGGCGGTGGCGCTGGTGAAGGCGGCCGCCTTCGCCAAGTTCGACGAGACGGTGGACGCCGCGGTGCGGCTCGGGGTCGATCCCCGGCATGCCGACCAGGTCGTCCGCGGCACCGTGGTCCTCCCGCACGGGACCGGCAAGAGCGTCCGGGTCCTGGTGGTCGCCCAGGGGGACAAGGCCAAGGAGGCCGAGACCGCCGGCGCCGACTTCGTCGGGACCGAGTTCATCCAGAAGCTCAAGGACGGCTGGCTCGAGTGCGACGTCATCGTCGCCACGCCGGACGTCATGGGCCAGCTCGGCGCCCTGGGCCGGATCCTCGGCCCCCGCGGCCTGATGCCGAACCCGAAGGCCGGGACCGTCACGATGGACGTGGCCCGCGCCGTCCGGGAGATCAAGGCCGGCAAGATCGAGTTCCGGGTCGACAAGACCGGCAACGTGCACGCCCCGATCGGGAAGGTCTCCTTCTCGGCGTCCCAGCTGCGCGACAACCTCGCCGCCTTCCTCGACACCATCGTGAAAGCGAAGCCGTCGGCCGCCAAGGGGACCTACCTCCGGTCGGCCACGATTTCGAGCACCATGGGGCCGGGGGTCCGGCTCGACACCTCGAGTTACCGATGAGCAAGAGCGATCGCCAGGCGAACGTCGAGCGGCTGACCGCCAAGCTGACCTCCTCGCCGACTCTCTACGTCACCGATTTCAGCGGGCTCACCGTCGAGAAGATGACGGAGTTCCGCCGCCGCCTCCGGGCGGCCGGCGCCCGCTACGTGGTGGTCAAGAACACCCTGGCCCGGCGCGCCCTGGCCGCCGGCCAGATCACCGGGCTGCCCCCCGAGCTCCTCAAGGGGCCGGTCGGGATCGTCCTCGCCGGCGAGGATCCGCTGCCGGCCGCCAAGGTCCTCGGCGAGTTCGCCAAGGTCCACGAGAAGCCGGCGGTCAAGGCGGGGCTGGTGGACGGCCGCGAGGTGGCGGCGGCCTACGTGAAGCGTCTGGGCGAGCTGCCCGGGCGGGAGGCGCTCCTCGGCCAGCTGGCCGGGGTCCTCAACGGGATTCTGTATCAGGTCGTGGGGAGCCTCGAGGCTCTCCGCGAGAAGCGACTGGCTGAAGGTTCCAACTGACGCGGGAAGGACATACCGACATGACGACTCTCTCCAACGAGCAGATCCTCGAGGCCATCGGCGGCAAGACGGTGGTCGAGCTGGCCGACCTCATCGAGGCGTTCAAGACCAAGTTCAACGTCTCGGTGGTGGCCGCCGCCGCGCCGGCCGGCGGGGCGGCGGGCGGGGCCGCGGCCCCGGCGGCCGAGGAGCAGACCGAGTTCTCGGTCATCCTCAAGGAAGGCGGCGCCAAGAAGATCCAGGTGATCAAGGTGGTCCGCGAGCTCACCAGCCTGGGCCTCAAGGAGGCCAAGGACCTGGTCGACGGCGCCCCCAAGACCCTCAAGGAGGGCATCTCCAAGGCCGAGGCCGAGGAGATCAAGAAGAAGCTCGAGGAGCAGGGCGCGGTTGTCGAGCTGAAGTAGCGGCCCCCGCGCGGGCGGCGGGTCGGTCCCGCCGCCCGGAGACGAGGCGCCCGACTTCAGCGAGGCAACATGCGGATTCGACGCACCCGACACTCCTGTTGACCTGACCCGCCCCGCGGGGCCCCCGGATGCACCGGGGCGCCCCGCGCGGGGCCGTTATTGCTGGACACGAAAGAGCGAGCGATGGCTGCCATCAAGCCGCAGATCAGTTTCTCGAAGCGCGACAGCGGCATGCCGATGCCGCACCTCCTCGACATCCAGACCCGGGCGTTCGACAGCCTGATGGTCGAGGATGACGTCGCGGGGGCGCGGCAGGACGTGTCGCTGGAGCGGGTCTTCCGTGACCTCTTCCCGATCTCCGACGTGAACGGGAAGTACGAGTTGACCTTCCAGTCCTACAGCATCGGGGAGCCGAAGTACTCCGTCGAGGAGTGCATCGAGCGGGACATGACGTACGCCGCGCCCCTCAAGGCCACCCTGGCCCTCAACGTCTTCGAGGACGTCGACGGCCAGCGGCGGCTCAAGAACCAGATCGAGAAGGAGGTCTATCTCGGCGAGCTGCCGATGATGACCCCCCTCGGCACCTTCGTGATCAACGGCGCCGAGCGGGTCGTGGTCAGCCAGCTGCACCGGTCCCCGGGCGTGGTCTTCGAGGAGGACATCCACCCCAACGGCCAGCGGCTGTTCTCGGCGCGGATCATCCCCTTCCGGGGCTCGTGGGTCGAGTTCACCATCGACATCCACGACGTGATCTACGTCCACATCGACAAGAAGAAGAAGTTCCCGGCCACGGCGCTGCTGCGGGCCTTCGGGTACGGCACCAACGCCGACATCCTCCGGCTGTTCTTCGCCACCAAGACGATCGACATCAGCGGCAAGCTGGAGGGACGGCAGGAGCGGCGCGAGGTGCTCGGCGCCCTGCTGGCCGAGGACGTGGCCAACCCGGAGGCGGCCGACGCCGCCCCCCTCGGGGCGGTGGGCACCGAGCTCACCCCCGAGCTGCTCAACCGGATGCGGCACGTCGGGGTCAAGAAGGTCCGGATCTTCGCGGGGTTCACCACCCTCGACCTCCGGGACGAGGAGATGCCGACCACCATGCGGGAGCGCGAGGACCACATCCTCGCCTTCGACGCGGCCGATCCCGAGACCGGCGAGGTGGTGGCCGAGGCCGGCAAGGTGCTGAGCGACGCCCTCCGGAACCGGCTGCTCAAGGCCGGCGTGCACACGGTCGAGGTGCTGCTCCACTCGGGGCGGTCCGAGTCGCCGCTGATCAAGAAGACCCTGGAGAAGGACCCGACCAAGTCCGAGGCCGAGGCGCTCCAGCAGATCTACTCGCTGCTCCGGCCGGGCGACGCCCCCAACCTGGAGACGGCGCGGCAGCAGCTGCAGCGGCTGTTCTTCAACCCCAAGCGGTACGACCTGGGGCGGGTCGGCCGGCACAAGATCAATCACCGGCTCAAGCTCAAGACCGACCCGAACCACACGGTGCTCACCGAGGAGGATTTCGTCGAGATCGTCCGCTACCTGATCGACCTCCACGACGGGCGCGGCCACACCGACGACATCGACCACCTCGGCAACCGGCGGATCCGCTCGGTCGGCGAGCTGATCGCCAACCAGTTCTCGGTGGGCCTGTCGCGAATGGCGCGGCTGGTCAAGGAGCGGATGAGCATCAACGCCGACCCCGAGAAGATCGCGCTCGACGACCTGGTCAACGCCCGGACCGTCTCGGCGGTGATCCAGGCCTTCTTCGGGTCGTCCCAGCTGTCGCAGTTCATGGACCAGACCAACCCGCTGGCCGAGCTGACCAACAAGCGGCGGCTGTCGGCCCTCGGGCCGGGCGGGCTGACCCGGGAGCGGGCCGGCTTCGAGGTCCGCGACGTGCACTACTCGCAGTACGGCCGGATGTGCCCGATCGAGACGCCGGAAGGGCCCAACATCGGCCTGATCACCAGCCTCGCGACCTACGCCCGGATCAACGACCTCGGCTTCATCGAGACGCCGTACCGGGTGGTCAAGCAGGGCAAGGTGACCAACGAGATCCGCTGGCTCTCGGCCACCGAGGAGGAAGGCTACGCCATCGCCCAGGCCAACGCGGCGGTGGCACCGGACGGGAAGTTCACCGACAGCCTGGTGCTTTCCCGGAAGGGCGACGACTACCCGCTGCTGCCGCCGGAGCGGATCGACTGCATGGACGTGGCGCCGGACCAGCTGGTCTCGATCGCCGCGGCCCTGATCCCGTTCCTCGAGCACGACGACGCCAACCGCGCCCTGATGGGCTCGAACATGCAGCGCCAGGCGGTGCCGTTGCTGTTCCCCGAAACGCCGACCGTGGGCACCGGCCTGGAGCACAAGGTCGCCATCGACTCCGGGGCGGTGATCGTGGCGCGGCGGTCGGGGCAGGCGATCCGGGTGACCGCCGACGAGATCATCGTCGACGCCGGCCTCGAGGGCATCAAGGACGACGGCCGGCCGCTGGCGCGGCTGGCCCAGTACGACCGGTACCGGGTCAAGAAGTTCTGGCGGACCAACCAGGACACCGCCATCAACCAGCGGCCCCTGATCACGGTGGGCCAGCAGGTGCAGGCGGGGCAGGTGATCGCCGACGGCGCCGCCACCGAGCAGGGCGAGCTGGCGCTGGGCAACAACGTCACCGTCGCGTTCATGCCCTGGTACGGGCACAACTTCGAGGACGCCATCGTCCTGTCCGAGCGACTGGTCAAGGACGACGTCTACTCGTCGATCCACATCCAGGAACTCGAGCTGCACGTCCGCGACACCAAGCGGGGCCAGGAGGAGATCACCCGGGAGATCCCCAACGTCTCCGACGAGGCGCTGGTCGACCTCGACGAGCGGGGCATCATCCGGATCGGCGCCCACGTGAAGCCGGGCGACATCCTGGTCGGGAAGATCACCCCCAAGGGCGAGACCGAGCTCTCCCCCGAGGAGAAGCTGCTGACGGCGATTTTCGGCGAGAAGGCGAAGGACGTGAAGGACTCCTCGCTCAAGGTCCCACCCGGCATGAAGGGCACCGTCATCGACGTCAAGATCTTCAGCCGGATCGAGGACCAGGTCGTCGAGAAGGACCGGGGCGAGCGGATCGGCGAGGTCCGCCGGATCGAGCACGAGGAGAAGGCCCGGATCACCACGGTGATGATCGAGGAGCTCCGGGACCAGCTCGGCGGGCAGGAGATCGCCCTCTGCCTCAAGGCCGGCACCGTCGAGGAGTACCTGGCGCCCGGCACCCGGCTGACCCCGGCGTTGGCCCGGGAGATCGACCTGGCCGAGGTCGACCTCAAGACCCTCCGGGTGGCGAACAAGACCGCCAACGAGCGGATCCGGGCCACCATCGACGCGGCCGCGCGGGAGCGGGCCCGGGTCGAGGAGAAGGCCGAGGACCAGATCGACAAGATCCTCCAGCCGGACGAACTGCCCCCGGGCGTCATCCAGCTGGTCAAGGTGTACCTGGGCGAGAAGCGGAAGGTCTCGGTCGGCGACAAGATGGCCGGCCGGCACGGCAACAAGGGCATCGTGGCCCGGATCGTCCCTGAGGAGGACATGCCGTTCCTCCCCGACGGCACCCCGGTGGACATCGTGCTCAATCCGCTGGGCGTGCCCAGCCGCATGAACGTGGGCCAGATCCTGGAGACCCACCTGGGCTGGTGCGCCACCATCCTCGGCTTCAACGCCAAGACCCCGGTGTTCCGCGGGGCCAACGAGGGCGAGATCGGGCTGTTGCTCCGCCTGGCGGGGCTGCAGTGGGCGGCACAGGGCCTCGGCCTGTCGCGCCCGGCGCCCGAGATGTCGCCGGCGGTGATCGACGCCCTGATCGCCGACCTCCGGAAGGGCGGGGCCGAAGGACTGATGGGCGAGGCCGGGCTCGAGGCGCTGGCGCTCAAGGGGCACGGCGCCGTGACCCGGAAGCTCTACGAGGCCTGCCGGGAGTTCCTCGGCGCGGCCGCCGCGGAGCTGGGGCAGCGCGCCCTCGAGGTCCGGCAGCAGGAGGTGGTGCTGCACCGGGTCCTGATCGAGGCGCTGGAGGGCGAGCGGAAGAAGGCCGCCCAGAAGGCCCTCAGGGAGGCCGAGGCGGCGGCCGGCGCGTCCGCGGCCGAGGCCCTCGCCGCGGCGGGGCACCACGCCCTGGCGGCGCTGCTGGGCGGCTCGTCCGGCCCGGCGGAAGTGGCGGCGGCGGTCCATGACCTGATGGGCGCGGCCGGGCTCACCCCGGGCGGCAAGGTCCGGCTGCGCGACGGCCGTTCCGGCGTGGAGTTCGCCGGCGACGTCACGGTCGGGACCATCTACATGCTCAAGCTGAGCCACCTGGTGGACGACAAGATCCACGCCCGGTCGATCGGGCCGTACAGCCTGGTCACCCAGCAGCCGCTGGCCGGCAAGGCGCAGTTCGGCGGCCAGCGGTTCGGCGAGATGGAGGTCTGGGCGCTGGAGGCCTACGGCGCGTCGCACCTCCTGCAGGAGATGCTGACCGTGAAGTCGGACGACGTGAACGGACGCAGCAAGGTGTACGAGGCCATCGTCAAGGGACAGAACCTGCCCGAGCCGGGGATCCCGGAGTCCTTCAACGTGCTGGTGAAGGAGCTGCAGGCCCTGGGGCTCAAGGTGACGCTCGGCACCACCGCGGAGGCAGAGGAGTAACATGATCGACTTTCGCAGCGGGCGTGAGCCCAAGAACTCGACCTTCGACCACATCGCCATCCGGATCGCCGCTCCCGAGGAGATCCGGGGGCCCCGGGATCCCAAGGAGCGGGAGCGGGCGGAGCTGCAGGGAAACCGGAACTGGTGGTCCTGGGGCGAGGTGACCAAGCCCGAGACCATCAACTACCGCTCCTTCAAGCCCGAGAAGGACGGCCTCTT
>DASWBQ010000427.1:0-2322 GCA_036390535.1 Gemmatimonadales bacterium
ACACCGTGAAGGCGCTGCTGGAGCACACCGGCTGCGGCGAGCTGGGGGCCACCAGCCCCGACGGGCGGTTCACGGTGGTCGAGGTCGAGTGCCTCGGGGCCTGCGGCTTCGTCACCCCGATCCTGATCGACGACGACTTCATCGACAGCGTCACGCCGGACCAGGTTCCCGGCCTCCTCGCGAGGTACCAGTAATGGGCTATCCGCATCGATCGCACCCGAGGGAGACGGTGGTCCTGTCGCAGTACTTCGGCGACGCGGGCGCCCGGAGCTTCGACGGCTGGGTCCAGCGGGGCGGATACGAGGCGCTGAAGAAGGCCCTGGCGATGACTCCGGACCAGGTGACCGAGGAGGTGAAGGCCTCGGGCCTCCGCGGGCGCGGCGGCGCCGGCTTCCCGACCGGGCTCAAGTGGAGCTTCATGCCGAAGAACAGCGGCAAGCCCCACTACCTCTGCTGCAACGCCGACGAGTCGGAGCCCGGGACCTTCAAGGACCGGGAGATCATGCGCTGGACCCCTCATCAGCTGATCGAGGGGTGCGCCATCGCGGCCTACGCCATCGGGGCCGAGCGCTGCTACATCTACATCCGGGGCGAGTTCACCGAGGCGATCCGGATCATGCAGGCCGCCCTCGACGAGGCCTACGCCAAGGGGGCGCTCGGCGACAACGTCTTCGGCAGCGGCACCCGGATCGAGATGGTGATCCACCGCGGGGCCGGCGCCTACATCTGCGGCGAAGAGACCGCGCTGATGAACTCGATCGAGGGCAAGCGCGGCAACCCCCGGATCAAGCCGCCGTTCCCCGCGGCCGCCGGCCTGTTCGGGATGCCCACCACCATCAACAACGTGGAGACCCTGGCGTCGGTGGTGCACATCATCAACCGCGGCGCCGGCTGGTACCAGGGACTCTGCCTGAGCAACCCGAAGAGCACCGGGACCAAGCTGTTTTCGGTCTGCGGGCAGGTGGCCCGGCCGGGGAACTACGAGCTGACGATGGGGTTCCCGATGAAGGACCTCATCTATGAACTGGCCGGTCTCCGTCCCGGCCGGAAGCTCAAGGCGGTGATCCCGGGCGGCTCCTCGGTCCCGATCATGACCCCGGAGGAGGCCGAGAGCGCGCTCTGCGACTACGAGGGCATCCAGGAGAAGGGCTCGATGCTGGGCTCCGCCGGGTTCATCGTCCTCGACGACTCGGCCGACCTGGTGTACGAGATCTACCGGCTGGCGAGGTTCTACGCCCACGAGTCCTGCGCCCAGTGCACCAACTGCCGGGAGGGCACGGCCTGGACGGTCAAGATCCTGGAGCGGCTCCTCAAGGGGGAGGGCAAGCCCGCGGACCTGGACCTGCTGATGGACCTGGGCGAGAACATGACCGGCAAGACCATCTGCGTCCTGAGCGACTCCTGCGCCGCGCCGGTGATGAGCGGCATCCGGAAGTTCCGCGCCGACTTCGAGCACTACCTCGCCGGCGCCAAGAGCCCGGCCCTGGTGGCCTGAGGCAACCGTCATGAGCCAAGAGCTGGTCTCCCTGACCATCGACGGCCTCGCGGTGAGCGTGCCGAAGGGCACGCCCATCATCGAGGCCGCCAAGCAGGCGGGCGTCCTGATCCCGCACTACTGCTACCATCCCTCGCTGTCGGCGCCGGCCGTCTGCCGGATGTGCCTGGTGGACGTCGAGAAGGCGCCCAAGGTGATGCCGTCCTGCGTCACCACGGTCACCGAGGGGATGGTGGTGCACACCCAGAGCGAGAAGGCGAAGGATGCCCGGGAAGGCGTGCTCGAGTTCCTGCTGATCAACCACCCGCTCGACTGCCCGATCTGCGACCAGGCCGGTGAATGCGAGCTGCAGGACTTCGTCTTCCAGGAGGGCCAGGCCGGGACCCGCTACGCCGACTACCCGAAGCGGTTCAACCCGGTGGAGGACTTCGGCCCCGACATCCTCTACGTCGCCAACCGGTGCATCCTCTGCACCCGTTGCGTGCGCTTCATGGAGGAAGTGGCGCGGGAGCCGGTGATCGAGTGCATGGAGCGGGGAGACCGCGCCTACATCGGCATCACCGAGAGCGCCGCGCTCGACCACCCCTGGGCGGGGAACGTGGTGGACCTCTGCCCGGTCGGGTCGCTGATTTCCAAGGACTTCCTCCACAAGGCGCGGGCCTGGGACCTCGACAAGACCGCCAGCGTCTGCACCGGGTGCAGCCAGGGCTGCAACGTGATGGTCGACACCCGCGACGACGTGGTGGTGCGGATCCGGCCCCGGGCGAACCTCGAGGTCAACCGCCACTTCATCTGCGACACCGGCCGGCGCCACTACCGCTGGATGA
>DASWBQ010000428.1:0-12445 GCA_036390535.1 Gemmatimonadales bacterium
TGGGTCACCCGAGGGACCGCGTTCCCCCGGAGGTGCCCCGTGCCGCCCAGCCGTCATGCCGACCTGCCGCCTTGCCGACCTGCCGACCTGCCGACCTGCCGTCATGCCGTCCCACCGAGCTTCTCCAGTGCCCCCATCAGGTCCGGCACCTCCGCCAGGACCTCGATGCAGGGATCCGCGCCAAGCTGTGCCATCCGATCCGGCGCGGTGCGGATGGTGTGGGCTCTCGGGTCCAGGCCGTCCGTGACCTCCTCCCACCGGAGCGGCATCGAGACGGGCGCACCCGGAAGCGGCCGAACGCTGTAGGGTGCCACGATCAGCCGGCCGTGGCCGTTCTGGACGTAGTCCAGGTAGACCTTTCCCTCCCGACGCTGCACCTGCCGGGTGACGGTCGCGATCTCCGGCTCCCTCGTCACGACGACGCGTGAGAGCAGCTCCGCGAGCGACCGGCTCTGGTCGTAGGTAAGCTGGCGGCCGAGCGGGATCAGCACGTGGAGCCCGCTGCTGCCGCTGGTCTTCACGTAGTGAGGCAGCCCGATCTCCTCACAGAGCGCGTGCAGGGCCAGCGCCACCCGGACGACGTGGGCAAATGGTGCTTCCTTCGGGTCGAGGTCGATGACGCACCAGTCCGGCCGCTCCAGTGATCCGACCCGGCTGGCCCAGATGTGCAGCGGGATCGCCGCCATGTTGGCGAGGTAGAGCAGCGACGGCTCGTCGTCGCAGACGAAGTAGTCGATCTCCCGCTGGGCCTGCTCGCTCCACATCCGCTCGGTGCGGAGCCAGTCCGGCACGAAGCCGGGCGCATCCTTCTGGAAGAACGACTTCCCGGTGATCCCGTCCGGGTAACGCGTCAGCACCACCGGCCGCTCCCGGAGCCAGGGCAGCAGCCATGGCGCGATGGCCCGGTAGTAGCCGACCAGGTCGCCTTTCGAATAGCCCTCCTCCGGCCAGAACACCTTCTCGAGGTTCGAGAAGGCCACTTCGCGCCTCGGCGGGGGCGGGGGCTCGGCCACCGCGAGCTCGGTCGGCAGGACGCGCACGGTCCGGACGCACTCCTCCCGCGGCTTGTCGTCGCGGAACCGCAGGAACACCGGCTGGCGCAGGAGCGGCTCCTCGGTCCACTCCTTGTAGCGCACCTCGCAGACGAGGTCCGGCTCGACCCAGGTCGTGTCGTTCCCGACCGGCACGGGGCCCGAGCAGGCTGGCGTGTCCCGGCGTGTCGCCTCCAGCTCGGCCCGCACCGCTTCGAGCTGGGCTGACGTGAAGCCGCTGCCGACCCGGCCCGCGTAGGTCAGTTGCCCGTCGACGTAGTCGGCGACCTGGAGCGCCCCGAACCCCGCCCGGCTCCCCTGGGGAACCGTGTAGCCCACCACGACGAAGTCGTCGGTGCGATCTGCCCGCAGCTTCACCCAGGCGGAGGACCGTCCCCCGCGGTACGGAGAGTCCGCGCGCTTGGCCACCAGACCCTCCAGCCCCATCCGGACGACCTCGGAGAAGAGACGCTCCCCCTCGGTCTCGAAGTGGTCGAGGAAGGCCACCGTACCCGTGGGAGGGAGCAGCCGGCGGAGCAGCGCCTTCCGGTCCGCCAGAGGCAGGCCGCGCAGGTCCCGATCCTCGAAGCCGAGCAGGTCGAAGACGTAATAGACCACCGGCTGCTCGGCCGCGGCGCGGCGGATCTCGGCCGGCCGGAGGAAGCGGGCCCGCTGCTGGAGCCGCTGGAAGTTCGGCCGCCCCTGGTCGTCGATCGCCACCACTTCGCCGTCCAGCACCAGGTGACGGTAGGGGAGTGCCGCCAGGGCGCGGGCCACCTCGGGGAAGCTGGCGTTGGCTTCGCGGCGGTTCCGGGTCAGGAGCCGCGCCTCGCCGTTGGTGATTTCGGACAGGATCCGGTAGCCGTCGAGCTTGAGCTCGAACAGCCACCCCTCCCGCGTGAACGGCGCCTCGCCCACCTCGGCCAGCATCGCCTCGACCTCCGCCAGGTTCACCCGTCCCGCCGGCACCTGCCGGCGGTCGAGCTCGGCCCGGAGCGGTTCGGCCGGGTCCTTGCCCGCGCGCAGCTCCTCGACGGTGAGCCCGGAGAGGACCGAGGCTTCCGACAGTTCGCGCCCGCCGGGCGTCATCCAGCCGTCGCGCTCCTTGATCAGGAGCCAGTCGCGCTCGGATTTCTTGATCTTCACCAGGGTCCAGCGGCCTTTGAGCTTGTGGCCGTGCAGGTCGAAGAGGAGTTTCCCCTTCTGCAGCCCGGCCGCCGGGTCCTCCACCGGTTCCCAGGTCCCGCGATCCCAGAGGATGACCGCGCCGGCGCCATAGTTGCCCTCGGGGATGAGGCCCTCGAAGTCGCCGTACTCGACCGGGTGATCCTCGACATGCACCGCCAATCGCTTGTCGGCCTGGTCGAACGAGGGCCCCTTCGGCACCGCCCACGACTTGAGGACACCGCCCATTTCGAGACGGAGGTCCCAGTGGAGGTGGCTGGCCGCGTGCTTGTGGAAGACATAGCGCCGTCCCGGCACCTCGCCCACCGCGCCGGCGGGTTCGGGCGTGCGCTCGACCACGCGTTTGGCGCGGTAGCGCTCGAGGGGATCGGGCAGGTGGTCCGCGGACATGGGGTGACCCCGTATTGTAACCCGGTTGGCCGGGCGCCCTACCTGTCGCGCCGCGCTTCCCGCGCGTAGCTTTCCGGGGATGCCGGTCCATGCGCTTGGCTCCGCCACTATCTCCTTCGGGCTCGTCTCGGTCCCGGTGAAGCTCTACTCCTCGAGCGAGTCGCGCGCGTCGGTCTCCTTCAACTGGCTGCACCAGAAGTGCGGCTCCCGCCTCAAGCAGCAGTACGTCTGCCCCAAGGATGGCGAGCAGGTGCCCAAGGACCAGATGGTCAAGGGCTACGAGTTCTCGAAGGGGCAGTACGTGACCTTCTCGCCGGAAGAGCTCAAGGCGCTGGAGGAGAAGGCCACCAACGCGATCGACATCGCCGAGTTCGTACCCCTCTCGGCGGTCGACCGGATCTGGCTCGACAAGGCCTACTTCCTCGGGCCGGACAAGGGCGGCGAGCGGGCCTACCGCCTCCTGGTCGAGGCGCTGAGGGAGACGGGGCGCGCGGCCCTGGGGCAGTACGCGGTGCGGGGCCAGCAGTACCTCGCCCTGGTGCGCCCGCTTGGCCATGTCCTGGTCATGGAGCAGCTCCACTACGCGGATGAACTCAAGGCCGCCGCCGAGGTGCCGGTCGGCGAGAGCCCGGTGAAGGAGCAGGAGCTGGCGCTGGCCACCCAGCTGATCCAGCAGACCGCCACCGATGAATTCCACCCGGAGCGCTATCGTGACACGGTGCGCGGCCGGGTGCTCGAGGCGATCCAGCGGAAGGTCGAGGGCGCCAACATTGTGGAGGAACCGGCCGAGGCGCCACAGACCAAGATCATCGACCTGATGGACGCGCTCCGGGCCAGCCTGGCGCGGGCCGGTGTCGAGGAAGGCCCCCGCCCGGCCAAGGCGGTCGACGAGGCCGCGCCCGGCGAGAAGAAGAAAAGGAGGTCGGGCTGACCGGATACTCCTCCCGCGAAGCCGCCGGCCTCTTCGGCCTCTCCCAGTCGCGGGTCCGTGCCATGGCCCGCGCAGGCATCCTCACCCCCGCACGCGGTCCCCGCCGCGAATACCGCTTCACCTTCCAGGACCTCGTTCTCCTCCGCTCGGCCCGGCGCCTGATCGACTCGCAGGTCCCCCAGCGCCGCGTCCATCGGGCCCTCCGGATGCTGGTCCGCCAACTCCCGGCCGGGAAGCCGCCCAGCGAGGTTCAACTGACGACGGACGGCAAGCAGATCGTGGCCCAGGATGGCGACACCGTCTGGAGCCCCGAAAGCGGCCAGCTGCTGATGGGGTTCTCCTCCCCACCTGGTCCGTCGCCGACGCCGGTGGCCCCGCTGCTGCCGGTGGGACTCGCCGAATCCGCCGCCGAAGACTGGTACCTGCATGCCATGGGGCTCGAGCCGGTGGACCTGGCCGGCGCGATGGGGGCGTACCGGCAGGCGCTGTCCCTCGACCCCGGCCACGTCGGCGCCCACGTCCAGCTCGGCCGGCTTCTCCAGGCGAGCGGCGACCTCGTCGAGGCGATCCGCCATTACCAGGCCGCGCTCGACCGCGATGCGCGCCACGCCACTGCCGCCTTCAACCTCGGCACGGCGCTGGATGCCTCCGGCGAGGTCGAAGAGGCCATTGCCGCCTACCGTCACGCCCTCGGCATGGACCCGTCCCTGGCCGACGCCCACTACAATCTCTCCCTGCTCTACCAGCGCTCCGGACATACGCTGGCGGCGCTGGTGCACTTGAAGAGGTATCGGGAGATGATTGGCGTCAGGTGAGAGAGCAGAAAGCGGAGAGCGGAGAGCGGAGCATCACCGGCACCGTTTACCTCAGCTCTCCGCTATCGACTCTCCGCTGTCCAGTCTCCCGCAGTGCCCGTTTCAGCGCCCCCGCCCTGCCCGGGTCATCGTCCATCCGGGCGTGCACCTCGGTCACCCCGCTCAGCCGCACCAGTTCCAGAACATTCTCGGGGCGGACTGAACCGCCCGCCATCACCACGATCCGGCCGGCAGCGGCCTCGACCAGGCGGCGGAGCTGTGCGGCACCTGCCAGCGCGGTGGACATTCTCCCCGCCGTCAGCACGCGGTCCACGCCGAGGGACATGAGGCCGGCCAGCGCGGTCGGCTGGTCCGCGATCTCGTCGAAGGCCCGGTGGAAGGTCACGCTCAGGGGACGCGCCGTCTCGACCAGCCTCTGCATCGCCGGCCGATCGATGGCGCCCCCCGCCGTCAGTGCACCGATCACCACGCCATCAGCGCCGGCGGCCCTCGCCGCGCCGATCTCGGCGACCATCTGCTCGAGCTCGGCAGCGGAACAGACGAAGGTCCCCTCCCGGGGGCGGATCAGCACGTGGAGCGGGATGGAGAGGACGCTACGGGCCGCGACGATGTCCGCGAGCCCCGGGGTGAGGCCCCCGACGTCGAGGCGGCGACAGAGTTCCACCCGGTCCGCCCCGGCCGAGGCGGCCGCCGCTGCCTGGGTGGCGGTCTCGATGCAGGCCTCGACGAGGACGTGCGGCGTCAGTGCCGGAGCCCCATCCGGTGCAGGAGGGTGGTCGGCTCGTCGAGGTCCTTCTCCCGGATGGTGATGTCGCCGATGGTCGAGCGCCCCTGGAGGATCACGGTCAGGCCGTTGGGCTGGGCCGAGCGCTTTCGCGGCCGCTTGTGCTCCGCGTTGGTGATGACCAGGTGGCAGTCGTTCTCGACCTGGGTCCCGGGCGGGACCGTCAGCTCGAGCGACCCGAGGGTCATGGAGAGGTTGATCACGACGGTGTCGGCCGCGAAGGACCCTTCGCGGAGGTCGAGCTTGGCCTCACCCAGGATCACCAGCAGGTCGATCTCCTCCGGCACGTTCCAGTTGCCCGCCCGTACCAGCGACCCGAGGATGGCCGGCATCCTGGTGGCCGGGGCAGGCGGGTATACCGGTTCGGGAAGCGGGGCCGGCTCGTATGGGACGACCTCATAGCCCCCGCTGTCGCCCTCGAAGGCGGCCGCGATCGCCCGCACCGCTGCCGGAGTCTCGGCCTCGGTGAGGAGGGCATATCGCTCCTCGAACGCCTCGATCGAGAGACGCCCTTCGGCCTGGGCCTGGCACAGCCGGGCGACGGCATTCCGTCGGAGACGCGAGAGTTCGTCCATCGCTCTAAGCTAAAACCCCGAAGCCGGGCTGCCAGCGGGCACCAGCACCGCGAGGGCCCGGGGCCGCAGGGTCACGTCGAGGGGGGTCCGGCCCACGGATTCTCCGTCGGCGATGACCGCCGAGTCAGGAACGGCGGTGATCCGCACGGCCCGGCTCCGGACGATTTCGACCTCCGGGTGCCGGACGTGTCCTCCCGAATAGGCCTTCGGGAAAATGGTGAGCAGTT
Source organism: Gemmatimonadales bacterium (assembly GCA_036390535.1). Taxonomy (GTDB): domain Bacteria; phylum Gemmatimonadota; class Gemmatimonadetes; order Gemmatimonadales; family GWC2-71-9; genus SZUA-320. The sequence goes on from DASWBQ010000428.1 coordinate 5,939, forward strand.
TCCAGGGCGGGATATCCCGCACCAGGCAACAGTCGAACAGCCCGTCGTCGGGCACCGAGTCCGGCGCGATCCGGATCCCGCCGCCATAGATCCCGGTATTGCTGGCGGCGACGAGGACGTACCGCCCCTCCCGGACACCGAAATCGCCCTCGACCCGCATCATCGGAACCCGGAGCCTGAGAAGGCCCGCCAATACGCCCAGGGGGTAGGTCAGCGGTCCGAGATGTCGCCAGAGGCCGGTGCGGGTGAGGTTGGAGACCTCGGCATCGAAGCCGGCCGAGGTCACGGTGCAGAACGGTGTCCCGTTGGCGTACCCGACGTCGATCCGGCGGATGGCGCCGGTCCGGAGAATGCTGCTGGCGGCGGCCACGTCGCTCGGCACCCCCATCGCCTTGGCGAGGTCATTGCCACGGCCGAACGGCAGGATCCCGAGGATGGTGTCGGTGCCGACGAGGGCCGACGCCACCTCGTGCTGGGTCCCGTCCCCGCCGCAGGCCACAACCCGGGGCGCGCCGTGGCCCACCAGCGACTCGGCGAGTTGGCGGGCATGTCCCGGACCCGAGGTCTCGAACAGGTCCGCCGCGACCCCGTCGGCCCGGAGCAGCGCCACGACGCGGGCCGCGGCGCGCCGGGCCCGTCCGCCGCCAGCCACCGGGTTCACGATGATGGGGAGGCGCGTCAACGGCCAGCTCGCTCCCGCAGATCCACCGGGACCAGCTCAAGTTCCTCGAGGAACCGGGATCCGCCCGACGGCCTGCCGTCCCGCTGGTCGGCGCGGGTCAGGACCAGCCGGTCACGCGCCCGCGTCATCCCGACGTAAAGGGTGCGGCGTGCCTCGGGGAAGTCATCCTCGATCTTCCGGGTGATCGCGTGGTAGCCCGGCATCTGGTAGTCCTCGACGCCGACGACGTAGACACGAGAGAACTCCAGCCCCTTGGTAGCATGAAGGGTGAGCAGGCTCACCCGTGACTGGTCGGTGTCCTCACCTTCCGTCTTCGAGAGTGCGGCCAGTTCCAGCAGCTGGCCGATCGCCTCGTCGATCGCCTCGGCGGTGACCAGGGCCAGGACGCTCCGCAACCGGGCCACTGACACGGGGTAGCGCTGCTCGACCGTCTTCTGGCGGCGGACCCGCTGGAGGAGGTCCCGGCCCCCGAGGCGGTCGATCACCGCTTCGAGCGCCGGGGCCCCCGGGCGCGACGGCGCGGACTCCCCGTACTCGGTGAGAGCTTCGCTGTACCGGCTCAGGGTAAACCACCGGGCTACGTCCCTGAGGACCCCGGCTTCGACATCGCCTGGCGCGGGCGGCGCAACGGCGAAGGCGAGGCCGAGCCAGTCGAGCCCCTGCTGGAACGCGGTCTTCCGGGTCCTTGCCGCCCGGGCGGCACCGAGCCCGCGAAGCACGCCCGCCAGCGTCAGGGCGTCGTCGAGCGCGTGGTGGGCAGTGCCGGGATCGATCCCGAACCGTTGGGCCAGGCTCTGCAGCGAGGCCCCGGCGCGGAAGAGGGCCCGCGCTTCGGGAAGGGTGTCATACACCGGCACCCGCTCGAACGCCTCGCCGATCGCGTCCACGTGCCGCCGGAGGACCGGAACGTCGAAGGCCATCCCGTTGTGCGCCACCAGCAGGTCGGCCCCCACGAAGTCCCGGAAGCGAGGCCACACCGCCGCGAAGTCGGGGGCGTCGGCGACGTCGGCATCGGTGTAGCCATGGGCCAGCGCCGCCCCGGCCGTGATGGAACGGTCGGGGCGCACCAGCGAGCTGAAGGTCGCGACGACCTCGCCGTTGCGCACCCGGGCGGCGCCGATTTCGATGATCCCGCAGGCGTCCACCTCGTTGTCGGTGGTCTCGAGGTCGAAGGTGACACCGTCGGCGACCCCGCGCCCCGCCCGGGTCGACGCCAGTAGCTGGAGTGCGCGGAACAGGCGGAGCGGCAGTTCCGTCTGGTCCCCTTCCACCACCAGATCCAGCGGCGACACCGGAACGCCGGCCGTCGAGGGAGCGAGGTTGGGCCCCAGCCCGGCAGCCCTGAGCATCCCGGCCAGCGCGACATCGAGCCCGGGCGGCACCGCCAGATGCAGGCGCCCGCCGTCCTCGCGAACCCGGGCGATCCGGGCGGCCAGTTCCGGGACCTCCGCCACTTCCTTCGGGTCGGTGAGCTCGTCGCTCCGTTCCTCGAGGTGGCTTCGCCGTGCCCCCGGCCGCGCCGCCAGGAGGGCGTCCACCAGATCACCCAGGGTGGCGCTGTTCCGCCGGAAAGCGGGGAGGTTCTCGACGTGGTATACGAACCGCATCGCGGCCTTCCGCTCCAGCTCGTCGCCGCGGTGGAGCCGGTGGAACAGCCGGAGCGCCGTCAGGAGGTCGTGGTCGCTGCCGAACTCGGCGGTGACCCGCTGGAGGAGGTGGAATGGCAGCACCGCCTTCGCCAGCGCCTCCACCGCGACGGGGTCGCCCGGACCGGCCAGGATTCGGAGCGCGCCCAGCACCTCCGCGATGATGGGGTCGTCGGTGAGGGCTCGGCCCCGGGCCATCCGAAGGGGAACCCCGGCCTCGAGCAGCGTCGCCTCGAGCCGGTTGGCCGTCCGGTGCTGGCGGAAGAGGATCCCGAAGTCGCCCCAGTTGAGACCGTGGGCCTCGCGGTCGCGGCGGATGTCGGCCGCGATCCACCGCGCTTCGGCCTCGTCACTCGAAAAGGCCACGGCCTCGACCGGGAAGGGTGAGGTCCGGGCGGCCCGCAACGCCTTGTCGAAAAGCCTCGGATTGGCACGCAGGATCCGGCGGGCGGCCTCGAAGATGTGGCCGGCCGTCCGGTGATTCTCCTCCAGCACCACCGGATCACCGATCCCGAAGTCCCGCCGGAAGGCCGCCAGGATCTCAGGGTCGGCCCCCGCCCAGCCGTAGATCGACTGCTCGTCGTCACCGACGGCGAAGACGTGGCGGTGGTCCTGCGCCAGCAGGCGGATCACCGCGTAACTGGTCGGGTTGAGGTCCTGGCATTCATCCACCAGGATCGCGTCCCACTGGCCGGCGATCCGGGCGCGAAGGTCGGGACGATCGACCAGGAGCTGGTGGGCACGCAGGACGATTTCGTCGAAGTCGAGCAGGTTCCGGCGGCGGAGGAATCCGGCGTACTCCTCCAGGAGTCGCAGCTGATCCTCCGGCAGGGCGGCACGCTGCAGGCGATGCCTGCTGAACAGGGTCAGCACCGCGCTGGCCCGCTCTTCCGGGATCCGGAGCCGGCGGAGCAGCGCCCGCTGGTACTCCTCGTCGGCGATGCCGAACCCGGACCGGAGCCCGGCCGCTTCGGGATGTGCCCGGAGCATCGCAACGCAGAGCCGGTGCAGGGTACCGCGAGTGACGTGGCGACCCGGCTCGCCGATCTCCCGCTCCAGCCGGGCGGAGATTTCGTCAGCGGCCTTGTTGGTGAAGGTGACGGCGCAGACCCGCTCCGGGGCGTACCCGTGCACGGTCACCAGCCGGTGCACCCGGGCGATCAGGCAGTACGTCTTGCCGGCGCCGGGGCCGGCGATCACCAGGACGGGCCCGGGCGCGGCCTCGATGGCGCGGCGCTGGTCCCCGGTCGGGGTGAAGCTCACGGCGTCCCGGCGAAACGCCGAGGCGTCGCGAGGGTGGGGAGCCTGGTCCGGTGCATCGCGGAAAATAGCGGGTGCGAAGGCGGACGGACGGCCCCGGCCGGCAGTACATTCTCCGGCATGCGCATTCTGACCGGCATGAGCGGCTACGCGTACAAGGAGTGGAAAGGGGACTTCTATCCCGCCGACCTCCCGGCCGAGGCGATGCTCCGACATTACGCCACCAGGTTCGGGACCGTCGAGATCAACAACACCTTCTACCGCCTGCCCAGGGAATCGGTCCTGCTCGGCTGGGCCTCGGAGGTGCCGGAGGATTTCGTCTTCTCGGTCAAGGCTTCGCGGCGGATCACCCACGATCAGCGCCTGCTCGACACCGCCAGCCTGATGGAGTTCCTGCTGCGGAACCTCTCGGTGCTGGGCGCCCGCCGCGGACCGACGCTGTTTCAAATGCCGCCCAACATGAAGAAGGACCTGCCCCGGCTCCGCGACTTCCTCGGGCTGGTCCCGAAGCGCTGGCGCGCGGCCTTTGAATGGCGGCACCCCTCCTGGTACGACGAGGAAGTCTACGACCTGCTTCGGGCCCATGACGCCGCCCTGGTGACCGCCGAATCGGACGATGGAGCCGGTCCCATGGTGCCGACAGCGTCGTGGGGATACCTCCGGCTGCACCGCTCCGGCTACACCGCGGCGGACCTGGCCGGATGGCGCGACCGGATCCGCTCCCAGGTGTGGGACGAGGCGTTCGTGTATTTCAAGCATGAAGAGGAAATCGCGGGACCGGCCATCGGGCTCCGGTTCCGGGAGCTGTCCGAGAGCTGAGAGGAAGAGAGGAAGAGGGCTATGGGTGGCGCTCCCCTCTCTTCCTCTCGCCCTCTCTTCCTCTCTCCGCCTTCCGGTAGATTCCTCCCATGGCCGAGCACCCCTCCCTCCGCCAGGTCTCCCTCGACCACCTCGCTGGCAGCCAGTTGCCGCAGCGGGGCGGGCCGGTGACCCGCTGGCTGGCGCGCACGGTCATGCGGCTGGCCGGGTGGCGGATGGCGGGGACCCTCCCCGACGTGCCGCGCCTGGTGATGATCGCCGCGCCACACACCACCAACTGGGATTTCCCGCTCGGCATCGTGGTGATGTACGCCGCAGGCTTCCGGGTCAACTTCCTCGGAAAGGACACCCTCTTCAGACCGCCGCTTGGCTGGGTCATGCGCTGGCTTGGCGGCCGGCCGGTCAACCGCTCGGCGGCTCACGGCGTCGTGGAGGAAAGCGTCCGCACCATCCGGCAGGCGGATCGGTTCATCCTGGCGCTGGCCCCAGAAGGCACCCGGAAGCGGGTGAGCCAGTGGCGGACGGGCTTCTACCGGATCGCCGAGCGGGCCGGCCTCCCGATCGTGCTGGGGTATTTCGACTACCCGAAGAAGGAGGTCGGCTTCGGGCCGACCCTCTGGGCCACGGGCGACCTCGAGCGGGACCTGACCGAGATCCAGGCCTTCTACCGGACCAAGAGGGGAAAGTATCCGGAGAACTTCGCGACTGCGACAGACCAGTCGTAAGTCGAACGTCATACGTCGTACGACCTTCGACGTTCGACGTTCGACGTTCGACTAGAACCTCACCCCCAGCGTGACGAGGACACCCTGGTTGGTCAGGTCCCCGTCGGGGAGCACGCTCTTGAAGGCGCGCTTATAGCGGGCGTCGAGCACCAGCATCCGGTACCGAAGCGCGAGCCCGGCCTGGCCACCGAACTCGGTGCCTTCCCGCTCCGGCTGGCCCAGGCAGTTCGACTGCAGGACGGCCGTCTGGTAGAGGATGGGCTGCAGGCAGTCGATCTCGAAGCCGACCGTCGGCCCGGCATGGAGAACCGGCTGCACCGTCCGGCCGGGAGCCAGATTGAACTCGGCCGACAGCCCGAGCTCGAAGTAGGTGAGGTTGTAGCCGAGGCCGGGGTCACGGCTGACCTCCAGCTGTTTGGCCCCCCTCTGCAGGACCCCCGCCTCGAATGCCAGCCCGAACCGGGGTGAGAACTCGTAGGACAGCGCACCGCCGACCACGTAGCCGATGCGAGTGTCCAGCGCGGCGGTGTCGGCATCGGCGCCGGTGAATTTCGAGAAACTGGCCCCACCGCCGAGCGTGATCCAGACCTTCTTTTCCTTCACCTGGGCAGGGCCGACCGCCTCGGCCTGCGCCCAGAGGAAGCCTGAGGGCAGCAGGAGGAAAGCCAGGACCGGGACAAGGCGGCGGGCGGACGGGAGCATGACTGAGCCTCCGAGGCAGTTGATGGGGAGTTGGATGTAAGGTAACAGGGAGGGTATCTTTCAGGGCTTTGCCGGCCACCCCGGCCGGAAGCCCAGGACACTCAGCCGGGAATGCAGGCATGAAGGCAAGCGACATTCGCCGCGGCACCGTTCTCATCTACGAGGGCAACCCCTGCCGCGTCATGGAGTTCCAGCACCGGACCCCCGGCAACCTCCGGGCCTTCGTCCAGGTGCGGATGCGGAACCTCAACACCGGCAACACCTTCGAGACCCGCTTCGCGTCCACCGAGGTCATCGAGGAGGCGCGCCTCGACACCAAGGAGCTCCAGGTCCTGTATCGGGACGCCAACGGCACCCACGTGATGGACCAGTCCAGCTACGACCAGTACACCCTCGACGACGAGACCGTCGGCGACCTGCTGGACTGGATGGAGCCGGGCACGCAGATCATCACCGAGTGGCTGTTCGGCCGGCCGATCGCGCTGCAACTGCCGTCGATGATGGAGCTCGAAATCGTCGAGACCGCGCCGGTCATGAAGACCGCCACCAAGACCGCCTCCAGCAAGCCGGCCAAGCTGTCGAACGGGGTCACCGTCCAGGTGCCGGAGTTCGTTGGCCAGGGCGAGCGGGTCCGGGTGAATCCGAATACCGGGGAGTATTTGGAGCGGGCGAA
>DASWBQ010000429.1:0-5804 GCA_036390535.1 Gemmatimonadales bacterium
TCCGGTTCACCACCTCGAGGCTGTTCCAGAGCCCCACCCCGACCGTCAGCACCACCACCGCGAGCGCCAGCCCGCCGAGCGCCGGCACCGGCAGTCCGAAGGAGCTGTCGAACACCCACCGGGTCAGGGCCCAGGTGGCCCCGCTCGCCAGCACCACCGCCATCAGCGCCGACAGCAGCCCCAGCGCGAGGTACTCCACGAACACCACCCGGAGCACCTGGCCTCTGGTGGCGCCCAGGGTGCGGAGCAGGACCCCCTCTCGGATCCGCTGGAACCGGGTCGTGGCGATCGCCCCGATCAGCACCACCACGCCGGTGGCCAGGCTGAAGCCCGCCATGAACCGGATCGCCAGGGCCACCCGGCCGAGGATCTGCTCGAACGTCAGCGTGACCGTCGCCAGGTCCACCGAGGTCACGTTCGGGAATCGTTCCGCCAGCCGGCGCTGGAGCTGGCCCCGCTGTTCCGGGTTGGCCACCCGGGTCAGGGTCACCAGGGTCTGCGGGGCTGACTCGAGCGCCCCGCCGCGGAAGACCGCGAAGAAGTTGGGCTCGAACCGCGCCCAGTCCACCTCCCGGGTGCTCGCCACCCGGCTCCGGATCTCGGCGCCTTGGACGTCCCAGACGATCTCGTCACCGATCGCGACCCCCAGTTCCCGGGCGATGTCGCGCTCGAGCGAGACATCCACCGGGGCGTTGGGATCGGTCATCGGCCCGTCCCACCACTTGCCCTCGAGCAGCCGCTCGGATGCCACCAGGGTGTCGCGGTAGGTCGAGCGATACTCGCGCCGGTAGGCCCACCCCTCGCTTCCCTCCCCCTGTTCGGCGGTGTCGGCCGGCGTGCCGGCGCTGTCGGTCGCCGCGTACCTGACCGGCACGCCCTTCACCGAGCGAATCCGCATAGGGATGATCGCCACCGATGCCTGGGACGCCAGCCCCGCGGCACGGATCTCGGCCTCGACCCCCTCGCGCTGGTCCGCCTGGATGTCGAAGAAGACGATGTTGGGCCGCACCCCCGGCCCGCCGATGCGGAAATCCCGGAGCAGGTTGTGCTGGACCAGGAAGAGGGTGCTGAGCAGGAACGCCCCGAAGCCGAGCGACAGGACCACCGTCACCGTCTGGTTGGCGGGGCGGTAGAGGTTGGCGAGCCCCTGGCGATAGAGGTAGGGCCAGTGGCTCGGGAAGAAGCGGCGGACGGCGCGGATCAGCCCCAGCGACGCCAGCCAGAGCAACCCCAGCGCCACCCCGATCGCCGCCGCGAAGATCACCCCGTCGCGGAGGTTCCGGACCTGCAGCGCGGCCAGTCCGGCCACGCTCCCGGCCAGTCCCAGCGCGGCGGTCCACCGGAGCAGGTCACGCCGCGGGCGGACCGCTTCGTAGTCGCGCCGCAGGGTCACCAGCGGCGACACCTGCCGGATCGCCAGCAGCGGCAGCATCGCGAAGATCGCCGCCACCCAGAGCCCGAGGCCCATCCCGAGCAGGATCGCCGACGGAGCCACGCGGACCCGGACGTCGATCGGCAGGAGGTCCTCCAGCACCGATGGCAGCACCTGCTGCAGGCCGACGCCGAGAACCGCCCCGATCGCGCTCCCGATGCCCCCCATCACCAGGGCCTGCATGAGGTACACGGTGAATACCTGGCCGCCCGAGGCACCCAGGCAGCGGAGCACCGCGATGGTGTCGAGCTTCTGGCGGATGAAGACGTTGACCGCGGAGGCCACGCCCAGGCCGCCCAGCAGCAGGGCGATCAGCGCGACCAGGCCGAGGTAGTTCCCGAGGCGGGTCAGCGCGTCGCGGAGGTCGTCGCGGTTGTCCTCGACGCTCTCGATCCGGACTCGCTCGGCCCGCAGCGGCTCGCGGTACTTCTGGCGGATCGGCTCCGCCTGGCTGGCGTCGGGAAGCTTGAGGAACGCCTCGTACTCGACCCGGGCGCCGAACCGGATCAGTCCGGTGGCCTCGATGTCGCGCGCCGCGATGTAGATCCGCGGGCTGAAGGCCTGGGCCGCCGCGACGTTCCCGGGAGCGGACGTCACCGCCGCGGTGATCACCAGACGGGTGTCGCCCAGTGCCAGCGTGTCCCCGAGCCGCGCGTCCAGCGCAGTGAGAAGGCTCGGGTCCACCAGCACCCTGCCGCCCTCCTGCAGCGACGGCCACGCCCCCGCCGGTTCGGTGACAATGGTGCCGTAGTACGGATAGCCCGGTTCCACTGCCGCCACCTGCACCAGGCGGACGCCGGCGGTGCGGGGGACGAAGGCCATGGCTCCGAAACTGGTCACCCGCGCCATCTGCCCGGGCGACTGCGCGCTTCCCGGAGCCGGCGCGAGGAGGGTGTCAGCCAGCGCGGCGACCCGGTCGGAGAAGGGCCGCCGGCTCGAGAGCGAGAGGTCGGCGCCGAGGAGCGCCTGTGCCTGGGCGGTGACGGAGTCGCGCAGGTTGGCGGCGAAGGAGTTCACCGCCACCAGGGCGGCCACGCCCGCGGCCACCGCGCCGGTCAGCAGCCAGAGCCGGCGGCGGGCGCCCCGGCTCTCCCGCCACGCCATCCGGAAGACGAAGCGGAGGTTCATGCGGCCTGGAGCGTGTCCTCGATCACCTGGCCGTCAGCCAGCCGGATGGTGCGGCGGGCCAGCTTGGCGAGGGTGAGGTCGTGGGTGACCAGCACCAGGGTGGTGCCGAACTCACGGTTCAGCTCGAGCATCAGGTCGACGATGGTGTGGCCGGTCTTGCCGTCGAGGTTGCCGGTCGGCTCGTCGGCAAAGAGGATCTTCGGCCGGGTCGCGAAGGCCCGTGCCAGGGCGACCCGCTGCTGCTCGCCGCCCGAGAGCTGGGCGGGATAGTGATCGAGCCGGTCGCCCAGCCCCACCCGCCGGAGCAGCTCCTCGGCGCGGGCCTCGGCGCCGCTCTCCTCACGGAGCTCCATCGGGACCTGCACGTTCTCCCGGGCGGTGAGCGTCGGGATCAGCTGGAACGACTGGAATACGAAGCCCACCTTCTCGGCGCGGAGCCGCGCCCGGGCGTTCTCGTCCAGTCCGGAGAGGTCGTTGCCGTCGAGCCAGACCCGGCCCGAAGCCGGCCGGTCGAGGCCGGCCAGGAGGCCGAGCAGCGTCGTCTTGCCGCTCCCGGAGGGACCCACGATCGCCAGGAAGCCCCCGTCCTCGAGGGTGAAGGTGATATCCTTCAACACCGTCAGGGGATTTCCCCCCGAGAGATAGGTCTGCGTCAGTCCTTCACACTGCAGCATGCCGCCTCACAAGCCGTTCGGGATCCATGGTGATGCACGCTAAGTACTGTACCTGCCTGCTGTTTGTTTCGCTGGCCGCCTGCGGAGGCGGGAAGGAGAATCCCGCGGCGGACGCCCAAGGGGCGTCCGCTCCCGCCGCTGGCTCTCCCGCCGTCTCATCTCCCGCCGCTTCCCGTCCCGCGATTCTCATCATCGGGACCAGCCTCACGGCAGGGTACGGGCTCGACCCGGCCCAGGCCTGGCCGGCGGTGATCCAGCGGAAAGTCGACTCCGCCGGCCTCGGCTACCGGGTGGTCAACGCCGGGGTCAGCGGCGAGACCTCCGCCGGCGCCCTCCGGCGGGCCGACTGGGTTCTCCAGCGCGAGCGGCCGGCGGTGCTGATCCTCGAGACCGGGGGGAACGACGGCCTCCGCGGCCAGGATCCCGACACCCTTCGCGCCAACATCCTTGCCATCTTCGAGCGAGCCCGCCGGCTCGAGCCGGCGCCCCGCCTGGTGCTGATGCAGATGGAGGCGCCGCCCAACCTCGGCGACGACTACACCCGGCGCTTCCGCGCCGTCTACCCCGAAGCTGCCGCCGCCGCCGGGGCCACCCTCGTTCCCTTCTTCCTCGTCGACGTAGCCGGCATCGACACCCTCAACCTCCCGGACGGCATCCACCCGACACCGCGGGGGCACGAACTCGCCGCGGCGGCGGCTTGGCGCTATCTCGAGCCGGTGCTGCGCTGAGCCGCTCTCGGAGCAACGGGAACTGAGCAGGGATCAGGGCGTGCCGGTCGAGGCGAAGACGACCGACTCCCCGTTCAAGAGGCGGGCCCGGACGGTGTTGCTGCCTGGCAGCGGGCCAAGCCGATAGGTCACGGACGTCCGGCCGGTCGGATCGGTCGTGCTCACCGGGGCGGACAGCGTACCGCCGCCGGTCACGACCTGCCACGTGACCTCCGCGTCCCCGACGCCATTGCCGAAACGGTCCTGCACCCGGACCGTGAACGGCTGCAGCAGCTGCCCGGCCGGTGCGGTCTGCCCGTCCCCAGCCTGCTTCGCGATCGCGACCGGCGGCCCCGGCAGGCCAATGGCCTGGAAGGTCACTGCCGGCTGGAACGGGATCTGGGCTTCGAAGGTGTACAGGGTGGGCACCGACCCGAGCGAGGCGATCGTCCGACCGACGCCCTCTGCGTCCGTGATCACCAGAGTGTCCCGGACCAGGCTCCCGAACGGAGCCAGGAACCGCACCCGCACACCGGGCACCCCCAGCCCATCGGCGGCCGTGACCCGGACCGCGAGTGGCTGGGGCAGCGGGTCACCCACCGGACCCTGCTGACCGTTGCCAGACAGCCGCTCGATCGCCGAGGGTGGCGGCGAGAACCAGACCCTGGTGGAATCCTTGACGCCGGTGGGTGACACGACCCGCAGGAAGACCGATCCCCGTTGGGCCGGTGCAGTCAGGGTGCCCTTGGCGTCGACCGGGCTCCCGCGCGGATCGCTCGATGCCCATCCGGCGTAGAACAGATCGACCGGAATTCGGCCCTGGAATGCCCGGACCGAGAAGGTGAAGATGTCTCCCGGCTTCAGGACCGAGTCGCGGGGCTCGATGACGAGCGTCGTCAGCTCGTTCCCCGGCCCCACGTACTGCAGGGGGACGATCGGCGCGACGTTGCTGCCCTCGATCGCCTCGAAGCCGCGGGAGCCGCTGAACAGCAGCTGCTTTCCGGAGCGCAGCTCCATCGCCAGCGTGAGCTGGTCCCGCGGCTGCGCCAGCAGCACCTTGAGCCGCACCGTCAGCTGGGTCGAATCGGCCGGGAAGAAGACGGTGGTATCGAGCATCAGCTCGGACGGTTGCCGGACGAGCAGGAGGCGAACCCGGTCCACGTCGAGCGCGAAGGCCGCCGTGCTGAGCGCCGGAGGCAGTTCAGGGCGCGCCACCACGGCCACAACGCCCTCCCCAGGGTTCCCGGTCGTGGAGTCTGAGCACCCCACCCCTGAGGCAACCGCGAGGAGGCCGGACAGCCCCCGAAGGAGAGCAGCACGAACCGCCGAAGCATCACGCATTTCGCTGCGGGAAATATACCTTCCCGGGACCTGATTGCCGGTTGCAGACCGGGGCGGCTACAATCCGGCCATGCTCCTCCAGTCCAAGCGTCGGGCCGCCAGCGTGCTGATCACCGCCCTGGCACTCCTGCTGGTCGTCGCCCTCCTCCCCTACGCCAGCGGTCTCCTGGCGGGCCCGGTGCTCTACATCCTCTGGCTGCCCGCGCACCGGAAGCTGTCCCGCAGGCTGCCGCCACGGGTGTCGGCTGCGGTCCTCCTGGTGCTGACCATCTTCATCATCGTGGTGCCCAGTTTCTGGATGCTCACCATGGTGGTCGGTGAGGCGCAGGCGGCGCTCGAGGGGATGCTGTCCGGGCCGCTGCTCGACCGGCTCGCTACCCTCCGGGTGGGGCCGCTCGCGGTGGGTCCGGCGATGGTGGAGACCGGCCGGACCATGCTGGCTTGGATCGGGACCAACGCCTTCGCCCTGATCGGTACGGCCACCCGGTTCGTGCTCAGCCTGCTCTTCACCCTGGTCGGGCT
>DASWBQ010000430.1:0-4608 GCA_036390535.1 Gemmatimonadales bacterium
CGGCGCGCGGCAGCGTCGGCGCCAGGTACCGGTAGGTCAACGTCGTTGCCACTGCCAGAACGACAACCACGACTAGAATCACGGTACGGGTTCGCATATCACCTCCTTACGGGGTGGACGGCTTGCCGGGCCCCTTCCGGGTCCCGGCGAGTTCAGCCACCCTCACGAGGCGTGGCCTGAGGATTTCATCCGCATCGGACCAGAGGACCTGGACGGCACGGGCCCAGCGGACCATCGCCGTCGCATCCCCCGATTGCCGGGCCAGCTCGGCCCTGAGGGCCATGGCCCTGACCAGTGTGGCGGCGCGAATCGGATCGTTGAGTTCCTGCGGCGCCGCGAAGCCGACGCCCTCGAGCGCGTGGTCGAGGATGGCGATGGCCTCGGCCTGCTGTCCCAGCCGGTCGAGGAGGTCGGCGTCGGAGAAGGCGACGTCGATGGTGACCACGCCGCCGCCGCGCGCCGGGTGGGCCAGTCGGGCCCGCATGATCGCGCGGGCCCGGGCGGTGTCGCCGGCGGCCAGCGCCCGTTGAGCGTCGAACTGGTCGTAGCCGCCGGAGGGCTGGTCGTAGACCGCCTCGAGTCCCGGCGCCGGGAAGGCGAGGACCGCGGGACGAAGGAGATAGTTCACGCGGACGAGCCGGCTCTCCTCTTCGGTGAGTTGCCGAGGCATGACGGCGAGGACGTTCCGGGCATGGACCCTGAGCGACTCCGGCGGGCCGCCGAAGGCGGCGAAGACCAGCAGCGGCAGCCCGGACGAGACCACCGCCGGCGGGAGCGGAAGGAGGCCGATCTCGTCGTTGGACCGCTCGAGCAGGGCTGCCTGATAGACCCGCCCGGTCAGCGCGGTGAGGCCCACCAGGGCGTCGGACTGCGGGGCGCCGGGCATGCGCATCGCCGCCGCGATGAGCGAATCGGCGAGGGCGCGAGCGGCGGTGAGAGCCGCCATGTCCTCGTTACGGAAATAGGCTCGCACCTGCATCCAGGCCTGGCTGGCACCGAGGCGCACCTGGTCGCTGTCCCGTCGTGACCGGGCCCGTGCCGCCCGGAGGGTGTCGGGGGCCGCCGGGTCGCTCAGGAGGTCCATCGCCAGGGCCAGGGCCTCGAGGGCCTCCGGGCTGGTGGGCTCCGCCTGCACCCAGCCCATCGCGAGGGCGCGGAACCGCTCGCGCTGCATCTGCACCGCCCGGCGGTGGGCCCGTCCCCCGAAGCCTGGCGCCCCAACCTCGATCACTTGGCTCGGCCAGGGGATGAGGACCAGGGTGTCCCCTGACCACTCCGGCATGCCCATGAAGGCGGCGGTATCGGGTGGGGCGGGGCGGCCGTAGCGAAGATCGGTCGTGGCCGTCAGGAAGACCTGGCGGAGCGCGGAGAACCCGTTGCCGCTGAACGCTCTCCGGGCCGACGGCTCCAATGCCAGGGCGCGCTCGTAGGTCTGGAGCACCGACTGGTAGGAGACCCGGAAGCGCCAGCCCGAGGGGCTGCGGCGATCCGGCACCACCAGCCGATCCCGCGAGAGGCAGGTGGCGGCAGTGAACCAGACGGCGAAGTCCTGCCGGCCCTCCGGGCGTGCGGCGTACCCGGTGAGGGCGGGGCAGGCGGTGTCGTACTCCCGCCGCGCCATGCCGGCGAGGCCGGCGGCGAGCGCACTGTCCCGGTAGCTGCGCAGGCGTCCGGAGGCGGCGGCACCCTCGACCAGCGGCCGCCAGCGGGCCGACTCCTGCAGCTGCCACGCCCGGACCATCCCGGCCCAGAGGGCGGGGTGGGGATACGCCTCGTCCTGCCCGATAGACTGGGTGAAGGCGGAGTCGGCGGCGGGGAGGTCCCATTCCCGGACCCGCTGCTGGCCTAGACGAAAGGCCGTCGCCGCAGCGAGAAGGCGGGTCTCGAGATACTCCGGGGGAACGACGTCGCCGTCAGGGATCTCGAGTGCGAGCCGGTTGGCGATGTCGGCGAGGCCCGACCGGAATCCGGTGCCGGGGAGCAAGATGGCCGTCGCCCGACCGATCACGACCCGCGAGTCCACCTCGATCAGCCGGGCGTGGACGAGGAGACTGTCCGCGTAGCGGTTCGCCTCCACCAGCACCAGCCGCCCGGCGCGGAGCCTGAGCGCCTTTCGGCGGGCTTCGGCCGGGGTCACCTCCTCGGCCGAGCCGATCCGGGCCTGCCGGGGCAGCTCGGCCGGGTCGGCCAGGGTCAGGTCCTGCCATCGGCCGAGTCCGGTCCGGATGCCGGCGACCGCAGCCACCTGCAAGCTGTCGGGCTCGGCCGCGGTGGAGAGCACCAGCCAGGAGGCGGGATCGGTCTCGTCGCCGAAGAGGCCGCGGGCCCACGCCCCGATCTCGGGGACCCCGCGCACCAGGCCCATCGCCGCCAACAGGAGAATGGCCGTGGCACCGGCCGCCCGCGCGGCGCGCCTGATCCACTGGCGCCGGGCGTACCCGTGCCCGGCGTCGAGGGCCCGAAGGAACTGGGAGGCGCTCTGGAACCGATCCTCGGGACGTTTGGCGAGGGCGGTCATCACCGCCGCGATGACGTCCCTGGGAATCTGCTGCGGGGTGCGGAGCGGAGGGACCGGGTCCGAGATGTGGTGGGCCAGGACGACCGCCGCGTTCTCGCCGGGGAACGGCGGCTTGCCGGAGAGCATCTCGTAGAGGACACAGCCCAGGGCGTAGATGTCGGTGCGACCGTCGACGGTCGGCGAGCCGCTGGCCTGTTCGGGCGACATGTAGGCCGGGGTGCCCATCACGAGGCCGGTCTCGGTGATGTTGCTGTCCTTGGCCTCGGTCAGCGCGCGTGCCAGCCCGAAGTCCGCCACCAGGGCCATCCCCTCCTGCAGGAGGATGTTCTCAGGCTTGATGTCCCGGTGGATGACGCCCTGGGCGTGGGCGTGGCTCAGGGCGGAAGCGACCTCCCGGGCGATCCGGACCGCGTCGTCGACCGGCACCTGCCGGTCACGGAGCAGGCGTTCCCGCACCGACTCGCCGGCCACGTACGGCATGACGTAGTACAGCATGCCGTCGGCCTCCCCGGAGTCGTGGAGGGGGAGGATGTGGGGGTGGTTGAGGCGGGCGGCGATCCGGATCTCCCGGAGGAAGCGGTCGGCGCCGAGCGCGAGGGCCACCTCGGGGCGGAGGACCTTGACGGCGACCTGCCGGTCGTGGCGGGGATCATGGGCCAGGTAGACGGCGGCGGTGCCGCCGGTACCGAGCAGGCGCTCGATCCGGTACCGCCCGCCGAGGGCGGTCTGGAGGATCTGCTGGGGATCCCGATGCATGGGACCGGGCTAGGATGCGGCGCGCATTGGTGGTCCGCAAGATGGCGGAATTGCGTCAGCGGGCCGTCATCTGGCAATCAACTCGTGAGTCGTTGGTGACATGTGAAAGGGGGTGCGAGCGCACCCCCTTCACCGTTCCGCCTTCTGGGCCCTCGTGGCCTGACAGCCTACTTGCGGGTGGTCGAGTCCGGGAAGGCCATGCTGTAGGCGAAGCGCCACTGCCCATCGGCGTCCTTGCGGACGGCCGCGGCCCAGCGCCAGTGTTGCGTGACCATGACCCCGGCCGAATCGCGGGTCTCCGCGTTGGTGCCGAGTACCGTGATGAGGCCCGGGGTGACGCCGGTCGCCGATGTCACGGCGATCTGGCTGCCGGTCGGTTTGCCCGCTGACGCGATCGACGCGGCGTAGAGCGCCTGGATGTTGGCGCGGCCACTGGTCGTCGGGTAACCGAAGTAGGCGGTGGTCGCGTCCTCGGTGAACAGCCCGGCGACACTGGCGGCGTCACCGGTGACGATCCGCTCGGCGTACTGCCGGCCGAGTTCCTGCGCGGCCGCGAGCGCGGCGGCGCTGTCGGGCGCGAAGTCGGCGGCCGCCGGCGGCTCGGCGGCGGGAGCGCAGGCGACGGCGAAAGCGATTGAGACGAAGAGTGCGTTGCGCATGTCGGAAGTCCTCACTTCTTCGTGACGGTAGAATCGACGATGCCCATCATGTACCGCCAGCGCCACTGTCCGTCCCCGCCCTTGACGATGGCGGCGGCGTAGCGGGCATAGTCCGTCATCTCGCCCTTCTGGCCCTTCATGGTGTAGCGCTCCATGTAGGTTCCGGTCTGGTGGACGAGCTCATTCGAGATGGCGATGGTCATCGCGGGAGTCACCGAGGCCTCGAGATAGTCCACCTGGGCGTACAGCGGCCCCATCACGGCCCTGGCACCCTCCCGGCCGATGAGCGGCGGGAACCCCTTGACGTCGATCCGGCCGTCCTCTGCCATCAGCGCCAGGACGCCGTCGAGGTCGTCGGCGGTATCCGCGATGGCCCACTTGGCCCAGAGGTCCGCGACACCGGCGACGGCGGCGGCGGTGTCCACCGCGGGAGTGGTCGCCACGGGCGATTCCTTGGGAGCGCAGGCGGCGAGAACGAGCGCGGTGATCGCGCCCAGGAACAGAGTGCGGAGCATGACCTGACCTTTCTGGGGGACGCGATATGCTACAGTCCCACAGGGGTTTCCGCCAGAGCGCCGACTTGTGAAAAATGGTGCGAGACTAGGCCACCGCGGCGAGAACGCTGTCGGCCAGGTCCGCGATCCCCTCCCCGGTTTCGGCGGAGGTGATGAGCAG
>DASWBQ010000431.1:0-4817 GCA_036390535.1 Gemmatimonadales bacterium
GGCGGGAAAGGGCGGCTCGGCGTTCGTGAAGGCGGACGAGTCGCCCCGGAAGGACACCACGCTCGAGGGACTGGCCAAGCTGAAGCCGGTGTTCCAGAAGGACGGCACCGTCACCGCGGGCAATGCCCCCGGCCTCAACGACGGCGCCAGCGCGCTGGTGGTCACTTCCCTCGCCTTCGCCAGGGCGCACGGGCTCACGCCGATGGCGAAGGTGACCGCCTACGCGACCGGCGGTGGGGACCCGAAGGAGCTCTTCTACGCCCCGATCCTCGCGGTCCAGAATCTGATGAAAAGGGCCGGCACGTCGATCGGCGACTACGGCCTGATCGAGGCCAACGAGGCGTTCTCGGTCCAGGCGCTCGCTGATGGACGCGGCCTCGGCTGGGACTGGGACCGGGTCAACGTGAACGGCGGCGCGGTGGCCCTGGGCCACCCGATCGGCGCCAGCGGCGCCCGGGTGCTCACCACGCTGCTGTACGCGATGCGCGACCGGAAGACCGCCACCGGACTGGCCACGCTCTGCCTCGGTGGCGGCAACGCGGTGGCCCTCGCGGTGGAGGCGGTCTGAGCGCAACCGGGAGGCTCCGCGCGGTCGGCATCGCGGCGGGGTTCCTGGTGGCGGGGTTCCTGGTGGCGGCGGGGCTCTACGGCTTCGCCGCCGCCGTGATGTGGGGGACCAATCGCCCCCCGCTGGCCGAGGCGGCGCTGCTTCAGGCCGGCACCAGCCTGCTGGCGTTCGGGCTCGCCACCTGGGTCTTCGGCATGCGCGTGGCCCGGTTGTCACCGGAACAGCTTCGCTGGGCTCCCGGCGGCGGGCGCGGATTCCTTGCGGGCCTGCCACTGGGGATCGCGCCGGCGGCCGTCGCGATGGCGGTGGCCGTGCCGCTGGCCGGGGCCGCGTGGGCGCCGGACGGAGGCACCTTTGCCGATTGGCTGGGCACCTTCGCCGTCACCACGGCGCTGCTCTTCCCCGCGGCCTTCGTCGAGGAACTGATCTTCCGCGGTGTCCCGCAGGTCGTGCTGGGCGAGGCGTTCGGCCGGGGGACGGCGATCGTCGTGCTGTCGGCGGTGTTCGCGCTCGCCCACGGGCTGAATCCCGGGATCACCCCGCTGGCCGTTGGCAACATCGCCCTCGCCGGCGTCCTCCTCGGGGTGAGCTTCTATCTCCCTGGCGGCATCTGGGCCGCAACCGGCGTCCACCTGGGGTGGAACGCCACCCTCGCCGCGCTGGCCGCACCGGTCAGCGGCCTGCCCTTCGCGATGCCGTGGCTCGACTACCGGTCGGGGGAACCGGCGTGGCTCTCGGGGGGCGGGTTCGGGCCCGAGGGAGGATTGCTGGGCACGGCGGTGCTGGCCATCGCGGTGCTCGCCGCCTGGCGGCTGGTCAGGGCATCCGCTTCGCGTTGAGCGGCCCGGACCGGAGCACGTCCTTCTCGATCACTTCGCTGGCCGATTTCAGGCACCCCCCCCGGTCGGCCGGACCGGCGCCCCACTCGGTGCAGCGCGTCACCCGGTCGCGTCAGGGAGCTCCCGGCCAGGGGACGAGGCGCGCAACCCGGTCGGCCGTCACCGCGAGGCCGCAGGCTTAGCGTTCACGGTCCGGCGGACTGTCCTCACGGCGGAACCGGAGCCGGCCGGTCCTGGTGACCTCGCGTTCCACCAGGTCCCGCTTCATCCGGGCGCAGACCCGCTGACCCGACGCGTTGACGGTGTACTCCTCGCAGACCTCGACCCGCTCGGTGACGGTGACCGACGCCTCGTAGTCGGCACGGTTCAGCGGGTCGATCCGGTCGAACTTGATGAGCACCCGCCCGCACTCGTAGACCAGCCGGGTCTTCGAAGTGACCTGCGCCCACAGGCAGTCCGCCCATGTCGCGACGACGTAGATGCTGTCTCCCTCGACGACGATCTCTCCCTCGAGCACCATCGGCGGTGTGCCGCTGACCCGTTCCGTGAAGCGGTACCTGCCGGGCGGGACCGGCGTCTGGGCGGATGCCGCCGCCGGGAAGGCCAACGGCAGGATCAGGACAGCGAGCGACGCCACGAGGCGCTGCATGGGCACTCCCGGCGAGAGGCATGGTGAATCTACCCCGTCGCTCCGGTGTAGGTGACACCCGTGGACCGGGGGGATATGGTTCACGCTGCTGAGGGCACCACGGCCCGGACCCGCAACCCATTGCCATGACCGTCGCGATCCCCGCCCGTTCCACCGGGCCTGCTTCCATGATCCACCCCGTGGTGGACATCCTCTGCGTCGGCGGACTCTCGATCCTGGTCCTGGTCCCGATGCTGCTGAGCGGCCGCACCGACCTGGTCGTGATCGGCGCCGGCGCCCAGGCCTGGGTGGCGACCATGATCAACATGCCTCACTTCATGGCCTCGTACCGGATCGTCTACCGGACCCGGGAGAGCATCCTGGCGCACAAATGGGCCTCCATGGGCATCCCGGCGCTGCTGACGCTCTGGATTGCGGTGGCGGTTTCCCTG
Organism: Gemmatimonadales bacterium; assembly: GCA_036390535.1. Classification (GTDB taxonomy): domain Bacteria; phylum Gemmatimonadota; class Gemmatimonadetes; order Gemmatimonadales; family GWC2-71-9; genus SZUA-320. Next base: position 2,488 of record DASWBQ010000431.1, read on the forward strand.
GCCAGCCAGAACACTGCGATGGTCGTGGTGCTGGTCGCGGTGGCGAGCGGGTACCTGGCGTGGCACTACACCGGCCAGGTCTGGGGCATGATGGTGTCCTTCGCGCTGCTCGAAGGGACCTCGTTCACGCGGGAGGAGCGGCTGCTGGTGCGCGGGAGCCTGCGGTTCCTCCTGGTGTGGCACCTGACCTGGTTCGTGCACACCCAGATGGTGGCGGTGCAGGTGGACGACCTCTACAAGACCATGACACTCGGAACCCTGGCGGCCTTCGCGGTGGGTGTCACCGGCCTCGCCAAGATGCGCCAGCGAATCGGCCGGCTCCCGCCGGTGCGCTCGCTGGTGGCCTGGGTCGCGCTGTTCGTATGGTACGCCGCCATGGCCCGCGACCCGAAGGCGATCTTCTGGGTGCAGATCGCGCACGCCCTCCAGTACCTGGAGTTCCCGGTCCGGGTGGAAATGAACTACGCGACCCGGCGCCGGGTGGCCAACCTGGCCGGGTACATGGCGGTGTTCGGGGCGGCCCTGATCGGCGTCTCCATATTGATGTCCCAGGTGGTGCCGAGGGCGACGATGATGGTGCTGGCCGAGTGGCTCGGGGAGGAGCCCGGCCGGGTGGCGCCCGTCCTGATCCTGAGCTTCATCAACATCCATCACTACTTCACCGACCAGGTCGCCTGGAAGTTGCGCAATCCCGAGGTTCGCCGCGACCTCTTCGCCCATGTCCCCGCGCTGGCGGGCGACCCCCCGGCTGCCGTTTCTGCGGTGGCGGGCAAGGCGCGCCGCCGCCGCTGAACTTCTCGGTGCCCCCGGTCCCTCGTCCCGATTTCGTCAGCCTCGCCGGGTTGGCGCTCATGCTGCTGTCGGCGCGGCCGCTGGCGGCGCAGGCGCGATCGGAGATCGTCGGGACAGTCGTTTCCGACAGCGGCATGGTGCCGCTGGCCGGTGCCCGGGTGACCATCACCAGGCCCTCGGGCGCCGACACGGTATTGGTGGCCGACGCCAGGGGGAAGTTCACCCTCAGGCGGTTGTCGGCGGGACAGTACTGGGTCGTGGCCAGCTATCGCGGGATCGCCTCGCCGATGCTGGCGATCGAGCTCAGGGCGGGCGAACGGTTCGAGGCCGAGTTCACGGTGCGGCAGGAGGCGCCGGACCTGGGCCGGCCGGATTCGGTCGCGGTGCTGCCCGACCTCGAGGCCAGGGCGGTGTCGGGGCGGGCCTCGACCTTCGAACAGCGGATGGCCACGGGCCTGGGGATCTACCTGACTCAGGACCAGATCGAGCGGAGGGAGTCCGCCGGTCTCAACGATGTGCTGCGGAACGTCCAGGGCGTGCGCATCAACTGCGGCCGGGACGGCTGTTTCCCGGTCATCGCGCGCGCCCAGCCCGGTTGCGTGCCCGACTACTACATCGACGACATGCGGGCCGACGCGCGGATGATCGAGAACCTGCGCAGCACCGAACTCCGCGGCATCGAGATCTACCAGGGGCTCTCGCAATTGCCGCCGGAGCTGGCCCGTGACCGTTCCCGGGCCCGTTGCGGCGTGATCGCGGTCTGGACGCGGCGCGGCCCCGAACCGCCGCCCAAGCCGCCGCAGTGACCCCGCCTGTCAGGGGCGGGGCGCCGCAGGGCGAACCACCCTGACCCGGATTGAACCCGGCGGCGCGTGGTCGCGGGCGGCGCTGTCCGCCAGTGCCCGCAGGCCTCTGAACAGCTCAGGCCCAAGGCCTTGCCCGAGCGCCGCATCCGCTTCGCGGGCGGCGCCATCGTAGTCGCCGACCGTGAGGTATCCCAGCACCAGGTAGTGACGGGCCTCGACTTCGCGCGGGGCCGAAGCCGCGCTGGCCTGCAGCTCCTCGAGCGCCAGGCTGTCGGCGCCGACCTCCCACAGCCGTCGGGCCAGGTCGTTCCGCACCCGCCAGGCTTGGGCCGGCGGGGCCAGGCTGATGGCTCGTTCATACACGGTGAATCCTTCAGCGGGGCGGCCGCGGTCGAACAGCAACTGGCCAAAGGCCTTCTGCATCCGGTAGCTCCTGGGCGCGTCCTCCACCCCCTGCAGGGTGAAGACGGCCTCGTTCTTCCACGCCGCGTGGCGGCCCGCGCTCCGGGCCACGCCCGCCACCACCAGGATGGCGGCAGCGATGGCCAGCCCGATTGCCTGCGGGGAGCGCCCGGCCCCGGGCAGAGCCCGGGCCGCCAGCGCGCCGACCAGCAGCGCGCACCCCGCGCTGGGGAGGAACAGCGTCCGTTCCGCCAGCACGATGCCGGTGGGCACCAGCAGGTTGCTGACCGGGAAAAGGGTGATCCCCGTCCAGAGGAGCGCGAAGCTGAT
>DASWBQ010000432.1:0-2541 GCA_036390535.1 Gemmatimonadales bacterium
CGACCCGCTCCAATCGGGTAGGCGAGAAGCCGACCTCATCGGGCCTGGCGGTCGGCAGGGCCTGAGCTGAGAGGGGAGACACAGAGAGCAGAGAACAGAGAGCGGCTTGGCGCAGGGCGGTCATGGCTGTCGGGGCTGAAGGTTCTCGGAGAAGATACCGCCCGTCGGCCCGTCTGCCCGTCTGCCCGTCCAACTCTGGCGCATCCCCGTACATCACCCGTATGTTATTGCCATCCCCACACATGGGTCGCAGGTCTCACCCCGGGAACCGTGTCCGAAGCCATCCTCGAGAAGCTCAAAGCGCATTTCGGTGACCGCTACGACGTCCAGAAGGAGCTGGGTCGGGGCGGCATGGCCACGGTCTATCTCGCCGTCGACGTCAAGCACGACCGCAAGATCGCCATCAAGGTGCTCCACCCCGAGCTGGCCGCGTCGGTCGGGGGCGACCGGTTCGAGCGCGAGATCAAGCTCGCCGCCAAGCTGCAGCACCCCAACATCCTGGGGATGTTCGACTCGGGGAACGCCGACGGGCTCCTCTATTACATGATGCCGTTCGTGGAGGGCGAGTCGCTCCGCGACAAGCTCGACCGCGAGGGCCAGCTCACTGTCGACGAGGCGCTTCAGTACACCTACGAGGTCGCCGACGCTCTCGGCTTCGCCCACAAGCAGAACATCGTCCACCGGGACATCAAGCCCGAGAACATCATGCTCTCCAACGGCCACGCGCTGGTCGCCGACTTCGGCATCGCGCGCGCCGTGGAGGAGGGCGGCGGCCAGAAGCTCACCCAGACCGGCATGGCCGTCGGCACCCCGGTGTACATGTCGCCCGAGCAGGCGGTCGGCGAGAAGGTCGGCCCCACCGCCGACCTCTACTCCCTCGGCTGCATGCTCTACGAGATGCTGGCCGGCGAGCCGCCCTTCACCGGGAAGAACGCCACCCAGATCATGGCGAAGCACGCCATGGAGCAGCCGCCGAGCATCCGGGTGGTGCGGCAATCGGTGCCGGAAGAGGTCGAGGAGGCGATCTTCGCGGTCCTCGGCAAGTCGCCGGCCGACCGCCCCCAGACGGCGGCCGCCTTCTGCGAGATCCTGGGTACACCGCTCGGCGCCACGGCGACGATGCGGGCGATGGGGCGGACCAGCACCCGCCGGGTCCCCACGGGCTCCACTCGCATATACGAGGCGGTGGAGCCGGTCCCGGTCTGGAAGAAGCCGTGGGCGATTGCGGCGGCCCTGCTGGTGGTGGCGGGCGGCGGCTTCGGGGCCTACTGGTTCGGCTTCCGGCAGGCGGGGCCGGCCGTCGAGGTGGGCGGGCTCGACCCCAAGCGGATCGCCGTCCTCTACTTCGAGGACGTCAGCACGGCCAAGCAGCTGGGGTACGTCGCCGACGGTCTGACCGAGGGGCTGATCCAGTCGCTGGGCCAGGTGCAGGGGCTCACCGTCATCTCCCGGAGCGGCGTGGACCAGTTCCGGGGCGGGTCGGTGTCGCCCGACAGCATCGCCAAGGTGCTCGAGGTGGGGACCCTGGTGCGCGGTACCGTCGAGCAGGAGGGTGACAAGCTCCGGGTGGGGATCCGTCTGGTCGATGGCAACAGTGGAGCTGACCTGGACCGGGCCAGCTTCGAGCGGTCGTCGGTGGACCTCCTTGGTGTCCGTGACTCGCTGGCCCAGCAGGTGGCGAGCCTGATTCGATCGCGCGTCGGCACCGAGGTGCGGCTCCGGGAGCAGCGGAGCAGCACCCGGAACGTCGAGGCGTGGTCCCTCGTTCAGCGCGCAGAACAGATGCGCAAATCGGGAGAGGCCGCCGCGGCCAGGGGTGACACCCTGGCCCGGCGACGAGAATTCTCGGCAGCGGATTCGCTGCTCGCGATGGCGGAGAAGCTCGACGACAAGTGGGCTGAGCCGGCCATCCTGCGCGGGCTGGTGTCGTACCGGTGGAGCCGGCTGTCGGGGCGTGATCAGGTGCTCATAAAGAAGCACATCGACGAGGGCCTGGCCCATGTCGGGCGGGCCCTGGCGCTCGATCCGGCCAGCGCTGACGGCCTCGAGCTGCGGGGGAACCTCCGGTATTGGGCCTGGCTGATGCGGCTCGAGTCGGATCCCAACCGGTCCAAGGCCCTGCTGGACAGCGCCCGGGCGGATCTCGAGGCGTCCACGAAGGCCAATCCGAATCAGGCGGGCGCGTACGCGTCGCTGTCGCACCTGTACAACCAGACGGGCAGCAATACCGACGTCATCCTGGCGGCCCGGGAGGCCCTCCGGGCGGACGCCTTCCTCGATAACGCCGACGTCATCCTGAGCCGGCTCTTCCTGGCGGCCTACGACGCGGAGGATTTCCAGCAGGCCGGAACCACGTGCGAGGAGATCCGGCGCCGGTTCCCGGGGGATCTCTGGGCGCCCCGGTGCGACCTCTTCATGTTGACGACCCGGGCCCGTGAGCCGGACGTCGCCCGGGCCTGGCGGCTGGCTGATTCGGTGGAAGCGCTGGCCCCCGGACCACGGAAGGAGTTCTTCCGCCTCAACTCGCATGTCCTTGTGGCT
>DASWBQ010000433.1:0-8196 GCA_036390535.1 Gemmatimonadales bacterium
GCGGACTACAATGGGGTCACCGCCCCGAACCACCGGACCAGCGGGTTCCCGACCGACTGTACCCAGTGCCACACCACGACCGGATGGGCGGGGGCCAACTTCAACCACGACGCCACCGCCTTCCCGCTGACGGGAGAGCACCGGGCCACGGCCTGCCTGGAGTGCCACGCCGACGGTGTCTACAATGGCAAGAGCACCCTCTGCGTGTCGTGCCATCGGACCGCCTACGACCAGAGCGCCCAGCCGCCGCACCTGGCGCTGACCTTCCCGACCGACTGCCGGCAGTGCCACACCACGGCGGGCTGGCCCGGAGGCACCTACAACCACGCCACCACGCGGTTCCCGCTCACCGGGGCCCACCTGGCGACGACCTGTGCCCAGTGCCACGGCGACGGGGTCTGGCGCGGCAAGACGATGACCTGCGTGTCGTGCCACCAGGCCGATTTCGACCGAACCACGGCGCCCAACCACCGCACCAGCGGCTTCCCGACCGACTGCACCCAGTGCCATGCGACGTCGGGGTGGGCGGGCGCCAACTTCAACCACGACGCCACCGCCTTTCCGCTCACGGGGGCGCATCGCGCCACGGCCTGCACGGAGTGCCACGGGGACGGCGTCTACCGCGGCAAGAGCACCCTGTGCGTGTCCTGCCACCGGACCGCCTACGACCAGAGTACCCAGCCGCCGCACCTGACCCTGACTTTCCCGACCGACTGCCGGCAGTGCCACACCACGGCGGGGTGGCCGGGCGGGACCTACGACCACGCGACCACGCGGTTCCCGCTGACCGGGGCCCACCGTACCGCGACCTGTGCCCAGTGCCACGGAGATGGCGTCTGGCGGGGCAAGTCCATGACCTGTGCCTCCTGCCACCAGCCAGACTACGACCGGACCACGGACCCGAATCACCGGACGGCGGGGTTCCCGGCCAGCTGCGAGACTTGCCACACCACGACCACGTGGGACGGAGCGACGTTCGACCACGACAGCCGGTGGTTCCGGATCTACTCCGGCAAGCACCTCGGCAAATGGACGTCCTGTACCACCTGCCACACCAATAGCGGCAACTACACGGTCTTTACCTGCTTGACCTGTCACGAGCACAACCAGACCAAGATGGACGACACCCACAAGGAGAAGGTCGGGTATCGCTACGACAGTCAGTCGTGCTACAGCTGTCACAGGGGTGCCTAGTCCAATGCGCGCCGTTCTCGTCGCCCTCGCCGCTCTGACGGCCTGGACTGGCGCCACGGCACAGGCCCCGCCAGCCCGGGCCCGGGTCACCTATCTCTCGGGGACCACGGCCTATCTGGACGCCGGCCGGGACGACGGGCTCACGGAGGGGATGCGCTTGCGCGTGGTGCGCAGCGGGGCAGCGGTGGGGACCCTCACCGTCAACTACCTTGCCTCCCATCGGGCGGCATGCCAGATCGACTCGGTGGGGGCTGCGACGATCGTGGTCGGGGACACGGTCGAGTACACTCCGGCGGCAAAGCCCGCGGAGGCCACCGGTACCCAGGTCGCCTCGGGGCAGTCCGTCACGTCGCGACGCCAGGCTTCACCGGTTCGAGGCCGGGTCGGGGTGCGGATGCTCGCGCTGAAGTCTCCCGAAGGCCGGACGGTCACCCAGCCGGCGGTCGACCTCCGGCTCGATGGGACGGCCCTCGGCGGTTCTCCGGTGGGCCTGCTGGTGGACGCCCGGGCGCGGCAGACCTACAGCACTGGCGCGGACGGGAGCGTCGAGCGGACCAGTCGCAACGGCGTCTACCAGGCGGCGCTCTTCCTCCGCAGCCCCCGGAGTCCGGCGCGGCTCACGGTTGGCCGGCAGTACCTGCCGACGGTCACGTCCGTCTCCCTCTTCGACGGTGCCCTCGTCGAGTGGCAGCCGGCCCGGTTCGGGGCGGGGCTCTTCGTCGGCTCCGAGCCCGACCCCGTAACCATGGGGTATTCCTCCGAAGTGCGGAGCTACGGGCTGTTCCTGGAAGGGCGAAGCGCCCCAGGCGCCCGCGCCCGATGGTCCCTCAGTGGCGGGGCCGTGGGCTCTTACGTGTCCGGTGTGGTCAACCGCGAGTTCGCGTTTGTCCAAGCCTCCCTTTCCACGCCGGTCTTCACCTCGTTCATCGCCCAGGAGTTCGATTTCAACCGGGGCTGGAAGGCGGAGGCCGGGGAGGCCGTCGTGGTCCCGACGAGCACCTTCGCGATGGTGGGTGCCCGGCCCGCCGAATGGCTCAGTCTGCAGGCTGGATTCGACAACCGCCGCAACGTACGGCTGTACCGAGACTACGTGAACCCGGAGGTGGTTTTCGACGATGCCTTCCGCCAGGGACTCTGGGGCGGGGCCGGCATCGCCATCGGCCGGCACGTCCGGCTCGGAGGGGACGCTCGGGCCACCCTGGGCGGACCCGATTCCCTCTCGCGGACCAAATCGTGGACCGCCACGGGCTCTCTGGAACGCCTGACCTCGCTGCAGGCCGGCCTCCGTGCGCGGGCGACGCATTACACCGCCCCCTCCCGTGATGGCTGGCTTTATTCGGGCACCTTGCTGACCCGGCCGGGCGGCCGGGTCGGGGTGGAGTTCAATGCCGGCGCCCGGCGCGAGACGGGCAGCATCCTGGGGGCCCGCCAGACGCGGTGGTTCGGTGCCAACCTCGACGTCGGGTTGGGACGGTCCTGGTACGTCCTCCTGTCCGGAAGCCGCGAAACCGGTGATGGCGCGGCTGGTGACCAGGTGTTCACGAGCCTCTCCTTCCGATTCTAGTCTAAAGATTCTCTTAATTGGGTGTGAAACATTCCCGATAGGGTTTGTCGGCTACTTGTATGCCGCCCTCCCAGCGGGCAGATTCCTACCCGCCTTATTCCACCAAGAGTTGAGACGCATGTCCGTACGTTGTCCATCCTGCGGTACCCAGGCCTCCGGCAAGTTCTGCTCGCATTGCGGCGCGGCCCTGGGCACCCCCGCCTGTGCGGCCTGCGGCAAAGCCAACGCGCCGGGGGCCAAGTTCTGCGCCGGCTGCGGCGCCGGACTGGGCGGTGCCGCCGTCGGCCGCGCGGGATCGGCGCCGGCGCCCGGGAGCGGTGCCTCGACCTCGATCATGCCGATCGCGCTGGCCGGGGTCGCGGTCATCGCCGCCATCCTGGTCTATGTGTTCCAGTCCCAGCCGCCAGCGCCGCCAGCCGACGCCCCGGTCGGGGCCGGCGCGTCGGGCGGGATGCCGGACCTGAGCACGATGACACCGCGGGAGCAGTTCCTTCGTCTCCATGATCGGGTCATGACGGCGGCGGAGCAGGGGGACACCGCGACCTTCAACCGGTTCGCGCCGATGTCGCTGATGGCGTACCAGAACCTGCCGGAGGTCGATCCGGACGTGCGCTACCATGCCGCGACGCTCCGCCTCCACACCGGAGACATTCCCGGGGCCAGGGCGCTGGCGGACTCGCTGACCATGGGGCAGAAGGACCACCTCTTCGGGTACATGCTCCGGGCAGCGATCGCCCGGTTCGAGGGAAACCAGGCAGCGGCGGCCGAGGCCTATCGCGGCTACCTCGCGGCGCTTGACGGGGAGCTGAAGGCCGGCCGCCCGGAGTACGGCGAACACAAGAGCATGCTCGACAACTTCACCCAGACGGCTCGGGCCGGGGTGAGCGGCCAGTAACTCGCAGGAGATCCCGACCATGACCCCACGCACCAAGTTCATCGCCGGCGCGACCATCATCGTCGCCAGCGTCGTCTTTCTGATCGCCAGCGGCGTCAAGGAGACCGGCGTCTATTTCCTGACGCCCACCGAGCTGTTCAGCCGGGTCGAACAGGACCCCACCTTCTACGACGTCGGCATCAAGGTCGGCGCCAAGGTGGTGCGCGGCTCGATCCGGCGCGACGACGCCAAGCAGCAGGTCGACTTCGAGATCACCGACGGCGGGAAGCAGTTCCCGGTGACCTACGTCGGCCTGGTGCCGGACACCTTCACCGACGCCAACGAAATCGAGGTCATCGTGGAGGGGAAGTTCGGCCGGGACGGCGTCTTCCGGGCCACCGAGGTGCTGGCGAAGTGCGGCTCCCGCTACGAGGCGGAGCTGCAGGAAGCCAAGAAGGCGGCCTGAGCGATGACTCTGCTCGGGCAGTTCGCGCTCTGGATCGGCCTGATCGCCTCGCTGTGGGGCTTCGGCGTCGCGTTCCTGAGCCGGTGGCAGCACCGGCCGGAACTGGGCGCCAGCGCGATCCGCGCCGCCTACGGCGTCTGTGCGGCCATGGTGGTGGCGGCGCTGGCCCTCTGGAAGGGCCTGATCAGCCACGACTTCAACATTGAGTACGTCGCCGCGTACACCTCGCGGAACCTGCCGGATTCCTACGTCATCACCGCTTTCTGGGCCGGACAGAAGGGGTCGCTGCTCTTCTGGGCCCTGGTGCTGTCGATCTTCGCGGCGATCGCCCAGGTGGTCACCAGCCAGCGGCACAAGGACCTGATGCCGTACGTGGCCGGCATCACCAACATGGTGGCCTCCTTCTTCATCGCCACCATGCTGTTCGGCGGCAGCAACCCGTTCGAGCGGCTCTCCTTCACCCCGGCGGACGGCAACGGGCTCAACCCGCAGCTGCAGAACCCCGGCATGGTGATGCACCCGCCGCTGCTGTACCTCGGGTACATCGGCATCACCATCCCCTTCGCCTTCGCCATCGCCGCCCTGATGGCCCGGAAGCTCGACGCCGGCTGGATCCACGCCATGCGGAAGTGGACGATCCTCTCCTGGGTCTTCCTCTCGGTCGGGATCACGCTGGGCATGTGGTGGGCCTACGTCGAGCTGGGCTGGGGGGGGTACTGGGCCTGGGACCCGGTCGAGAACGCCAGCCTCCTCCCCTGGCTGACGATGACCGCCTATCTGCACTCGGTCATGATCCAGGAGAAGCGCGGGATGCTGAAGCGGTGGAACATGTCCCTCGTCATCGGGACTTTCCTGCTCAGCATCTTCGGCACCTTCATCACCCGGTCGGGCGTCATCGCCAGCGTCCACAGCTTCGCCCAGTCGAGCGTCGGCTACTTCTTCCTGGTGTTCCTGATCACGACCGGCGCGGCCTCGTTCGCCCTGCTGTATCTCCGGTGGCCGCAGCTCGAGCCGGACACCAAGCTCGAGTCGCTCGCCAGCCGCGAGTCGGCCTTCCTCTTCAACAACCTGGTGCTGGTGGGGATCGCCTTCTCGGTGCTCTGGGGCACCCTCTTCCCGATTCTCTCGGAGGCGGTGCGGGGCGTGAAGATCACGGTCGGCCCGCCCTTCTTCAACCGCGTCAACATCCCGCTTGGTCTGGCGCTGCTGGCGCTGACCGGGATCGGGCCGCTGATCGCCTGGCGGAAGGCGTCGACCGCCAACCTGCAGCGCCAGTTCGTCTGGCCGCTCGTCTTTGGGATCGTCCCGGCGGTTTCGCTGGCCGCCCTGGGCGTTCGCAACGGCTGGGCCCTCGCCGCCTGGGCCCTCGCCTCCTTCGTGCTGGGGACCATCCTCCAGGAGTTCTACCGCGGCGTCCGGGCCCGGATCCGGATGTATGACGAGGCCGCGCCCACGGCCCTCGTCCGCCTGGTGAACCGCAACCGGCGCCGCTACGGCGGCTACCTGGTGCACGTGGGCATCCTGGTCTACTTCGCCGCCTTCGCGGGCATGGCCTTCAAGGTCACCGAGGAGATGACCCTCAGCCCCGGCGAAGTGGCCGAGGTGCGGGGCGCCTCCGGGCACGTCTACAGCTTCAAGAGCCTCGGCGTATCACAGTACAACGCCTTCAACCGGATCGTGACCGCGGCCACCCTGGAAGTGACCCGCGACGGGAAGCCGATCGGGGTGATCAAGTCCGAGAAGCGCCAGCACATCGACAGTTTCGGGAACAAGACCTTCGAGCCGTCCACCGAGGTCGGGATTCGCAGCGGCCTGCGCGAGGACATCTACGTGGTGTACGCCGGGTCCATCGCGGGGACCGAAGAGGCCAACTTTGCCATCTCGATCAACCCGCTGGTCTGGTGGGTCTGGTTCGGTGGCGTGGTGCTCACGGCGGGCAGGCTCCTGGCCATGTGGCCGGGCGGCCGGACGACGGCGCCGACGGGACGGCGCGACGTCCAGTCCGGGTTCGAGGCCCAGCTGGTCGGGACGGAGGCGCCATGATGCACCGTCGCGCATTCCTCGGGGCGACCTTCGGTGGCCTGGTGCTGCTGCCGCAGGCACCGGTTCCGCCCTCCGCGGGGTCCCAGGCCGATCCGCTCCGGATTCCCGAGGCGGCCGGCCGGTCCCGGATGCCCATCACCGACTACAACAACGACCCGATCATCAAGCAGACCGAGTTGCAGCTCAAGTGCACCTGCGGCTGCAACCTCGACATCTTCACCTGCCGCACCACCGACTTCACCTGCACCTATTCGCCGGAACTCCACCTCGAGATCGTGGAGTTCTTCAAGCAGGGGATGACGCCGGAAGAAGTCATCGCCGCGTTCGTGGCGAAGTACGGGGAGCAGGCGCTGATGGCGCCGAAGGCCGAGGGCTTCAACCTCGCCGGGTACCTGGTGCCCGGGCTCGCCACCCTGGCGGCAGCCACCACGCTCGCCGTCTACCTGCTCCGGCGTCGCCGCCAGGCGGTGGCGGTCGCGGCGGCGTCCGGCCCCGCACCCGACACCGGCGCGGTCTCCCCCGAGGAGATGGAGCGGCTCCGGAAGGCCCTCTCCGAGGTGGCCGACTGATGTGGATCGAAGTGCTCGCCGCGCTGCTCCTGGGCGTGACCGTCCTCCTGCTGGTGCTCCAGCCGCTGTTCCGTCCCGCCTCCCTCGCTCCCGCCTTCGAGGAGCCGGAGGATCCCGAAGAGACCCGCCGGGGCATCGCCCTGATCGCGCTCAAGGAGATCGATTTCGACAAGGCCACCGGGAAGCTCTCCGACGCCGACTACGAGTTCCTGAAATCGAAGTACACCGCCGAGGCCCTGGCGGCGATCCGGGAGGAGGCGCCGGCGCCGGTGGCTGCGGGTGCGACTCCCTCGCTTCGCTGTGCCCGCTGTGGGGCGCACCCGGAGCCCGGTGCCAGGTTCTGCACCGCCTGCGGCGAGGGTCTCGCGACCGCCGCCGTCTGCCGGTCATGCCAGGCGCCGGTGGAGCCGGGCAGCCGATTCTGCACCACCTGCGGGACCCGGGTCGCCGCGTAACTCACAGGCGACGTCGGATCGAGCCCCGGAGCGATCGCCGCCAGACGCTTCGGGGCTCGAGTGTTTCCGGAAGCTCGTCGGCGGTGAACACCGATTTCGGCAGGAGGCCCAGCGCTCCGCCGATCACGCCCTCCAGGCGGCCCCCGAGCGCGACGGTCAGCTCGAGCCCGGCTGTCGGGCCTGCGCGCGTCCTGGCCCCCTGGCCTTCGAACGCCCACCGCTCGACCAGCAGCCCCGCCGATGCGTCGAGGCTCACGCCCGCCTGCAGGCGGGCCAGCGACACCAGGACTTCCGGCACGACGCCCAGGACGTCGGTCACGCCGAGGTGCTCGACCACGGTCGCCTCGTCCCCTTCCAGCGCCAGGTCCGGCCTGGCGAACCGCAGGGTGAGCGCCGGCCTGATGCGATGGCCGGGCGCCTCGGTCCGGAGGCCCCACCAGGTCGGGCGGTAGGGCCGGAAGGCAGGCGTCGAGGCCTCCCACCCTTGGGCGGGACCGCTCGCGCCGCTGAACGCCTCGACCGCGACCTCCACACCGAGCCGCCATTGGGCGAAGAGGCTGCCCGGCCAGAAGACGAACCACCAGAGAAGCAGGCGAACGGTACCCATCGGGGCCCCGGGAAGGAGTCCCGCAGAACCTGGCAGACAGGCGTGAACCGGGCGTGAAATCGCCCGCCTGCCAGGGTCGCCGCAGGTCAGCGCATTTCCAGCCGCAGGCCGCCGGCGGTGATGTTGCCCTCACCCTTCACGATCCAGTTGGCCCCGGGCCAGGTCAGGCCGACGACCTGGTCGGAGATCGCCGTGCCGACCACTTCGTCGTTGGTCTTGATGAGCGAGGCCGCCGAGATGAGGGCCTGCTGGAGGGCCGTCGCCTTCTCGAAGACCTTGACCAGCGACAGCCCGTCCTTGCCGCCGGTCCAGAGCTTGTAGGCCGCATCCACCGTCTTGAACAGCGTGGACAGCACGTTCGTCTCGGTCCGGATCTGGCACGCGGTGTCGTCATCCTCCAGCACCAGGATCCGGAGCGCCTGGT
>DASWBQ010000434.1:0-5771 GCA_036390535.1 Gemmatimonadales bacterium
CGGGATGTACTTCGTCCCCCACCCCTTGTCCGCCGACACCTTCGTCAACGCCGCCGTCAACGTCGTCTTGCCGTGGTCCACGTGCCCGATCGTGCCCACGTTCACGTGCGGCTTGGTCCGCTCGAACTTTGCCTTCGCCATGTGATTCAGTCCTGAGTCGTGTGTCGTGAGAGACTGCGTTACTTGCCGGCCTTGGCGACGATCTGCTCCGCCACCGCCTTCGGCACTTCCTCGTAGTGATCGAACTGCATCGAGTAGACCGCCCGGCCCTGCGACATGCTGCGCAGCTGGGTCGAGTACCCGAACATCTCGCCGAGCGGCACGTCGGCCGCGACCACCTGGGACTCGCCCCGCTGGACCATGCCGCCGATCTTGCCCCGGCGGCTGGAGAGGTCGCCCATCACGTCGCCGAGGAACTCGGCCGGGGTGACCACCTCGACTTCCATGACCGGCTCGAGCAGGATCGGGCGGGCGCTGCGGGCGGCCTCCTTGAAGGCCATCGAGCCCGCGATCTTGAAGGCCATTTCGGAGCTGTCCACGTCGTGGTAGCTCCCGAACACCAGCTCGACCTTGACGTCCACCACCGGGTACCCCGCCAGGACGCCCGATTCGAGGGCCTCCTTGATGCCGTTTTCGACCGGGCGGATGAACTCCCTGGGGATCACCCCGCCGACGATCTTGTCCTCGAAGATGAAGCCGGTGCCCGGCGGGGTGGGCTCGAGGTGGATCACCACGTGCCCGTACTGGCCCTTGCCGCCCGACTGCCGGATGAACTTGCCCTCGACGTTCTCGACCCGCCGCGAGATGGTCTCGCGGTAGGCCACCTGGGGCCGGCCCACGTTGGCCTCGACCTTGAACTCGCGCCGCATCCGGTCGACCAGGATCTCGAGGTGGAGCTCGCCCATGCCGGCGATGATGGTCTGGCCGGTCTCCGCGTCGGACCGGACCCGGAAGGTCGGGTCCTCCTCGGCCAGCTTCTGCATCGCGTTGGCGAGCTTGTCCTGGTCGGCCTTGGTCTTCGGCTCGATGGCGACGTCGATCACCGGGTTCGGGAACTTCATCGCCTCCAGGATGATCGGCGCGTCCGCGTCGGAGAGGGTGTCCCCGGTCCGGACGTCCTTGAGGCCGATCGCCGCCGCGATGTCGCCCGCCAGCACTTCCTCGATCTCCTCACGCTTGTTGGCGTGCATCTGGAGGAGGCGCCCGGCGCGCTCGCGCTTGTCCTTGGTGCTGTTGTAGACGTAGCTGCCGGCGGTGATCGAGCCGGAGTAGACCCGGAAATAGGTCAGCCGGCCCACGAAGGGGTCGGTCATGATCTTGAAGGCCAGCGCCGAGAACGGCTCGGTGTCGTTGGCCGCCCGGGTGATGTGGGTCTCGTCGTGCAGCGGCGCGTGTCCCTGGATCGGCGGGACGTCCTCGGGGCTCGGCAGGTAGTCGATCACCGCGTCGAGCAGCGCCTGGACGCCCTTGTTCTTGAACGAGGCGCCGCACAGGACGGGGACGATGTGGCCGCCGCAGGTGGCCTTCCGGATCGCCAGCTGGATCTCCTCGAGCGTGAGCTCCTCGCCGGCGAGGTACTTCTCCATCAGCGCGTCGTCGTGCATGACGGCCGCCTCGATCACCTCGTGCCGGGCCTGCTCGACCGCCTCCTTGAAGGCGTCGGGCACCGGCATCTCGGTGAAGGTCTTGCCCAGGGTGGACTCGTCGAAGACGAACTCGACCCGGCGGAGGACGTCGATGTGCCCGGTGAAGGTCTCGCCCGAGCCGACCGGCAGCTGGATCGGGAAGGCCCGCGGGGTCAGCCGCTCCCGGATCATCTTGAGGCAGCGGGTGAAGTCAGCCCCGACCCGGTCCATCTTGTTGGCGAAGATCAGCCGCGGTACCCCGTAGCGGTCGGCCTGTCGCCAGACCGTCTCGGTCTGCGGCTCGACGCCGGCCACGGAGTCCAGCAGGGTCACGGCCCCGTCGAGCACCCGGAGCGAGCGCTCCACCTCGACCGTGAAGTCCACGTGCCCCGGCGTGTCGATGATGTTGATCCGGTACTCGGTGCCATGGCGCTGCCAGAAGCAGGTCGTCGCGGCCGACGTGATGGTGATGCCGCGCTCCTGTTCCTGCTCCATCCAGTCCATGGTCGCCGCACCCTCGTGCACTTCACCGATCTTGTAGTTCTTGCCGGTGTAGTAGAGGATGCGCTCGGTAGTCGTGGTCTTCCCGGCATCGATGTGGGCCATGATGCCGATGTTCCGATAGCGACTGAGCGGTGTCTTCCGTGCCATGCGCCTTCCGTTCTTCAACACAAAAGCGGGGCGACCGAGCCCGCCGAGGCGGTGGTATCGCTCCGCGCCACGCCCGGGCTTTCGCCCGTGACGAGGAATCTCCTGGAGACTCCCTACGCGTTGTGTTCAGGGGAGCAGAGGTGGCGTGGAATGCCCGCCGTCACGTGCTCCGATTTTGTGACCCTGGCCCGACGTCGCCAGTCGCAGGTCGTACGACTTACGGCTTCTGACTTACCACCGGTAATGCGAGAACGCGCGGTTGGCCTCGGCCATCCGGTGCGTGTCTTCCTTCTTCTTGATCGTGTTCCCCTCGCCCTTCGAAGCGAGGATCAGTTCCGCCGCCAGCCGCTCCGCCATCGTCTTCTCGCTGCGGGCCCGGGAGAAGCTGATCAGCCACCGCATCGCCAGCGCGGTCCGCCGCTCGGGCCGGACCTCGACCGGGACCTGGAGCGAAGCGCCGCCGACCCGGCGGCTCTTCACCTCGACCGCCGGCTTGGCGTTCGACAGCGCCTGCTTGAACACCGTCACGCCCGGCTGATTGGTGCGCTGCTCGATCATGTCCATGGCGGAATAGAACACCCGCTCCGCCAGGCCCTTCTTGCCGCGCTCCATCAGGTTGCAGATGAACTTCGACACCGTCTGGCTGTCGTAGCGCGGATCCGGCGGCACCAGCCGCTTCACCGCCCGGTTGCGCCGGCTCACTTCTTACCTCCCTTGCCCGCGTCCTTGGGGGCCTTGGCCCCGTACTTGGACCGGCTCCGCTTCCGCCCGTTGACCCCGGCCGCGTCGAGCGCGCCGCGCACGATGTGGTACCGCACCCCCGGCAGATCCTTCACCCGGCCGCCCCGGATCAGGACGATCGAGTGTTCCTGCAGGTTGTGCCCTTCGCCCGGGATGTAGGCGATGACTTCGAATCCGTTCACCAACCGGACCTTGGCCACCTTCCGGAGCGCCGAGTTCGGCTTCTTCGGAGTGGTGGTATAGACGCGAGTGCAGACGCCGCGCTTGAAGGGGCTCGACTTGAGCGCCGGCGACTTGCCCTTGTAGACCGGGGCCTCGCGGCCGTGACGGACGAGCTGGTTGATGGTCGGCATGCGTTCCGAACGGACTCCTCGTACAGGCTGCTGGTCGAGCGCCGCCATTTTGCGGCAGACCACCAAGATACCCGGCCGAAAAGCGAGGGTCAAGTCTCGCCCCGAGGGGCGGTTAGGGGCGGCGGGGGCGGGCGGCCCCCGCCGATTACTTTTCGGGCCATGACAGCTGCCGTGCCACCCCGCCGCGGCTCACCCGGACTGGCCCTCCTGGCCGGCCTCCTGATCGGGTGCGGCGGGGGCGAACCTTCCGGACCGCCGCCGCCGCCGACCCTCGCCATCGTCAGCGGCAACGGCCAAGCCGCCGAGGTCGGCACCCCCCTCCCCCTCCCCGTGGTCGTGTCGGTCTCGAACCGGCAGGGCCCCGTCGGCGGGGCCGCCGTGGCCTTTTCGGTCGAGACCGGAGGCGGGACCCTCAGCCGCAACCAGGCGCTCACCGACCCCACCGGGACCGCCGCCGTCACCTGGACCCTCGGCGGCACCATGGGAGAGCAGCGGCTCCGGGTCAGCGCTGGAGCCTCCGTCGTCACCGTGGCCGCGTCGGCCTCCGCCGGGGCCCCCGAGATCGCCAGCCCGACCGCGGGTAACGGCCAGTTCGTCGTCGTTGGCCGGCCGGTGCCGATCCGGCCCAGGGTGCAGGTCACCGACCGCTTCGGGAACCCCCTCCCGGGGGTTCCGGTCGTCTTTTCGGTCGGGACCGGGGGGGGCAGCATCACCGACTCGACCGGGATCACCGACGCCACCGGTTCCTTCACGCTGGGCGGGTGGACGCTCGGCAAGGCCCCGGGGTTCAACCGCCTCCAGGTGGGCGCCGGGTTCGCGCTGGGGGAGTTCCTGGCGGTCGGAACGCCGGGCCTGCTTACGGCCGCGGACGGCGTGAACCAGTCGGCCAACGCCGGCACCCGCACCCCGATCGCCCCGGCGGTCCTGGCCGTCGATGGGGAGGGACGGCCGCTCCCCGGCGTAAGTATCACCTTCGCGGTCACCACCGGCGGCGGGAGCGTGCAGAGCGCCGACCAGGTGACCAACGCCCAGGGGATCGCCCGGGTGGGCGGGTGGATCCTCGGCGTCACCCCGGGGCAGAACCAGGTCGAGGCCCGGACCCCCGGCGTTCCCTCGGCGGGGTTCCAGGCCCTCGGGGTCGCCGCCGTCCCAGCCGCCATCGTCACGGCGAGTCCTCAGACGTTCAGTGGGTACCTCGGGAACTACCTCGCCGGCGTCCCGGCGGTGCGGGTCACCGACCCCAAGGGGGATCCGGTGGCCGGCGTCACCGTCACCTGGCAGGCCGCCGGGGGTGGCACGCTGGTCCAGCGCGGAGCGCCGACGACGGACTTCGACGGCCGGGCCGAACTGGCCGGCTGGCGGCTGGGCGGCACCGAGCCGTCCCAGTCGGTCCGGGCTGCGGCCGGCCCCCTGCCCGAGGTGGAATTCCACGCCACCGCGGAGCCGCTCCCCCCACCGGCTTTCCGGATCGAGGTCCGCTTCAACGGCAACCAGCCGACCGCGGCCCAGCGGGCCGCCTTCGAGCAGGCCGCCGCCCGGTGGTCCACCCTCATCCTCGGCGACCTCGAGGATGTGGAGGTGAGCGTGCCCGCCTCCGACTTCGGCTGCTATCCCTCGCTGAACGAGACCATCGACGACCTGGTGATCTTCGCCGACATCGTCACGATCGACGGCGCCGGTGGGGTCCTGGGCCAGGCCGGCCCCTGTCTGATCCGCACCGATGGGTGGCTGAGCGTGGTCGGGCGGATGCGCTTCGACGTCGCCGACGTCACCACCCTCGAGGCGAACGGCCGGCTCAACGACGTCATCCTCCACGAGATGGGCCACGTGCTGGGCATCGGCAGCCTCTGGCCGGCCCAGGAGTTGATCCAGAACCGGGGCAGCAGCGACCCCTGGTTCAGCGGGCCGACCGCCAGGGCCGCGTTCCTCGCCAGCACCGGGCCGGCCGGCTACATCGGCAACGTCGTCCCAGTCGAGAATACCGGCGGCGCCGGCACCCGCGACGCGCACTGGCGCGAGTCGGTGGCCGCCAGCGAACTGATGACCGGGTTTCTGAACACCGGCTCGAACCCGCTGAGCGCGATTACCGTGGGCTCGCTCCGCGACCAGGGGTACCTCGTGAACGACGCGGCGTCCGACCAGTTCTCCCTGGCGGCGTTCCTCCGGGACCTGGGCGCCCCGGCGCTGCAGCTCCGGGAAGCCCCGCTCCCCGGCCCGGTGCTGGTGGTGACGAGGCGTGGTGGCATCGTGAGGGCGATCCAGAGGTACTAGTCGAAAGTCGAAAGTCGAAAGCGGAGAGCAGAGAGCGGAGGGAATGTGACCCTCGGCTCTCCGCTCTCCGCTCTTTGCTCTTTGCTCTTTGTCCTTTGCTCTTTGCTCTCTGCTCTCTGCTCTCTGCTCT
>DASWBQ010000435.1:0-6551 GCA_036390535.1 Gemmatimonadales bacterium
CTCGGCCGAGGCATAGTCGAGCTGGATCGTTCCGAGCTGCCAGCGTCGGCCGAGGGAGTCGGCCACGTCGAAATCGATCTTGGGCCCGTAGAAGGCGCCGTCGCCGGGCTTGAATTCGTAGGGGAGTCCCGTGGCCTCGAGAGCCGCCCGGAGGGACGCCTCGGCGCGATCCCACATCGCGTCGTCCCCGATGCGGACGTCGGGGCGGGTGGCGAACTTCAACGAGGCCTCGAGGCCGAATGCCCGGTAGTAGTCGAGGATGAAGCGGGTGAGGCGCCGGACCTCGGGCGTGATCTGGTCTTCGCGGAGGTAGATGTGGCAGTCGTCCTGCTGGAACTGCCGCACCCGGGTCAGTCCGGAGAGCGCGCCGGAGACCTCGTTGCGGTGGAGCACGTCGTAGGTGGAGTAGCGGAGGGGCAGCTCGCGGTAGCTGTGCTTCTTGGAGGAGTACAGCAGGTAGTGCGACGGGCAGTTCATCGGCTTCAGCGAGAAATCGTGCTCCCCGGTCTCGCTGTCGAGCACCAGGAACATGTTCTCGCGGTACTTGCCCCAGTGACCCGACAGCTCCCAGAGCCGCCGGTTGTAGAGCAGCGGGGTCTTGATCTCGCGGTAGCCGTCGCGCTGCAGTTCCCGCATGTACTCGTTGACGGCATTGTAGATCGCGGTACCCCGCTCGGTCCAGAACGCGGCTCCCGGGGCCCAGGGATGGATCATGAACAGATCCAGTTCCTTCCCCACCCGGCGGTGATCGCGTTTCCGGGCCTCCTCGAGGCGGTGCAGGTAGGACTCGAGGTCCTCCTTCCGGAACCACGCCGTCCCGTAGATCCGCTGCAGCATCTGGCGCTTCTCGTCACCGCGCCAGTACGCCCCCGCCCCCGACAGCAGCTTGAAGTACTTGAGCCGGCCGGTGCCGGGAACGTGCGGGCCCCGGCACAGGTCGATGAAGGGACCGTCGGTGTAGGTCGAGATGGTTTCGTCCTCGCCCAGTTCGCTGATCCGCTCCAGCTTGAGCGGGTCGTCGGCGAAGCGCCGGTTGGCCTCGTCGCGGCTGACTTCCTCCCGGACGAAGGGGTAGTCCGCCGCGCACACCTCGGCCATCCGGGCCTCGATCTGTTCCAGGTCCTCGGGCGTGAATGGGCGGGGGACATCGAAGTCGTAGTAGAAGCCGTCCTCGATCGGCGGTCCGAACCCGATCCCGGCGCCCGGAAAGAGTTCCCGCACCGCGGTGGCCAGGACGTGCGCCGCCGAATGGCGGAGCACCGGGAGGGCGTCCGGGTCGCGTTCGGTGAGAATGGCGACCCGCGACTCGGCCGGCAGGGGCCGTCCCAGGTCGCGCACATCACCGTCGACCTTGATCGCTACGGCGGCCCGGGCCAGCCCGGGGCCGATCGACACCGCCAGGTCCCGCCCGGTGCTGCCCGGAGGGAGTTCCCGCACGCTCCCGTCGGGGAGGATCGCCCGGACGGCCGAGGTCGCCGTCATGGCGCGGCCACTCCCTCCGGAGTCACGAGCGGGGTTGACGCCGGTCCCAGGGTGAGGGCGAGGACGATGCCGACCAGCAGGAGCGCGGCCAGCAGGATCCATTTCAGCGAGTGGGAGGGCAGCGGCGAGGGCGACGGCATAGCAGGGATAATCTCGGCCTAAACTCGGGTCTGCCAGAGGGTTCCGGCGTTCATTAAGTTAACCGCATGCGGAGGCTTTCTGTACGCCGCGAGCGCGGCGCAGGGGAGATGTTGCTGGTGGCGGCGGGCCTGCTGGCCGGCGTGGCGGCGGGCTTCGGGTTCCGGGCCCTGGTCGGGCGCCTCGACCGGCAGCGGGTCCGGAACGCGGTCGCGGAATGGACCGGCCGGCACGCCGTGCCAGCGACCGGCCGCGCGATCGGCCAGCGTATCCACGAGGCGCTGGCGAGCGACGCGACCATTGGTGCCCTGGGGCTCGAGACGGTCCCGGTCGGACCCGGCCGGGTGGAACTCCACGGCTGGGTGCCG
The DNA here is from genome assembly GCA_036390535.1 of Gemmatimonadales bacterium. Taxonomy (GTDB): domain Bacteria; phylum Gemmatimonadota; class Gemmatimonadetes; order Gemmatimonadales; family GWC2-71-9; genus SZUA-320. Next base: position 1,989 of record DASWBQ010000435.1, read on the forward strand.
ACCCGGGCCGCTCGGGCCCGGGCCATTCGGCTCGCGAGCGAAGCCGCCGCCGGAACCGAGGTCGTCAATCGCCTGGTCGCGCCGGACGAGGACGAACCCCCGGCGCCTCCCCCCGCCGTCTCCCGGCCCGCATGACCGCGCCGCTTCCTCCGCAGTACAGCCCGGGCGAGGTCGAGCCCGAGCTCTACCAGTGGTGGCTGGACCAGGGCCTGTGGCGGGTCGACGCGGCCGCCGGCCGCCAGGCCTATGTGATCATGCTGCCGCCACCCAACGTGACGGCACATCTCCACATGGGGCATGGGCTCAACCAGGCGATCCAGGACGCCCTGATCCGCTTCGAGCGGATGCGCGGACGGAACGCCCTCTGGCTTCCGGGAACCGACCACGCCGGCATCGCCACCCAGAACGTGGTGGAGCGGCTGGTGGGGACCGACGGGACCACCCGGTTCGACCTGGGCCGGGAGGCGTTTACCGAGAGGGTCTGGGAGTACGTCCGCCAGACCGGGGACACGATCCTTCTCCAGATCCGCGGCCTGGGGTCGAGTTGCGACTGGTCCCGCACCTACTTCACGCTCGACGACCGGATGTCGCGGGCGGTGCGCGAGGCCTTCGTCCGGCTGTTCGAGAAGGGGCTCATCTACCGGGGCAAGTACATCATCAACTGGTGCCCCCGCTGCCTGACGGCGCTCTCGAACGAAGAGGCCGAAAAGGAAGAGGTCACCGGCCGGCTCTGGCACCTCCGGTACCCGCTGGCGGACGGCACCGGCCACGTCGTGGTCGCGACCACGCGTCCGGAGACGATGCTCGGGGACACCGGGGTGGCCGTCCACCCCGATGACGACCGCTACCGTCATCTCGTCGGGCAGCAGGTCCGCCTCCCGCTGGTGGACCGCCTGGTGCCGATCGTCGCCGACAGCGTGATCGACCCGTCGTTCGGGACGGGCGTGGTCAAGATGACGCCGGCGCATGACCCGGTCGACTTCGAGATCGCGGGCCGGCACGGGCTCCCCCCGCTCGACGTCCTGACACCCGACGCGCGGATGAACGACAGCGTCCCGGAGCGCTTCCGGGGACTCGACCGGTTCGAGGCCCGCAAGCGGGTGGTGGCGGAGTTCGAGTCGCTCGGCCTCCTCGAGAAGGTCGGCGACCACCTCCACGCGGTCGGGCACTGCTATCGCTGCGGCACCATGGTGGAGCCGCGGCTCTCCGACCAGTGGTTCGTCCGGATGGCCCCGCTCGCAGCGCCGGCGCTGGCGGCCTACCGGGACGGGCGGCTGCGCTTCGTCCCCGAGCGGCGTGGCGACGACTACGCCCAGTGGATGGAGAACATCCGCGACTGGTGCATCTCCCGGCAGATCTGGTGGGGCCACCGGATCCCGGTGTGGTACTGCGACAGCTGCGGGACGACCACCGCCTCCCGGACGGACCTCCACGAGTGCCCCGGGTGCCACGGCCCGCTCCGCCAGGACGAGGACGTCCTCGACACCTGGTTCTCCTCGCAGCTGGTCCCCTTCAGCGCCCTCGGCTGGCCGGACCGCACCCCCGACCTGGCCGCCTTCTACCCCGGCCACACCATGGTCACCGCCCCGGAGATTCTCTTCTTCTGGGTGGCCCGGATGGTGATGGCCGGGCTGGAGTTCATGGGCGAGCTGCCGTTCACCACCGTCTACCTCCACGGCACCGTCCGGGACACCCAGCACCGGAAGATGTCGAAGTCGCTGGGCAACGGGATCGACCCGCTCGAGGTGATCGGCAAGTACGGCGCCGACGCGCTCCGGTATACCGCGCTCTCGGGCGCCGCCGTCGGCACCGACGTCATCCTCGATCCGGACGACCTCGAGAGTTCCTTCGCCGCCGGGCGCAACTTCGCCAACAAGCTGTGGAACGCCGGCCGGTTCATCCTCTCGAGCCTCGACGGGCCGGCCCGGCCGATCGGGGGAACCGACCCGACGGCGGTGCGGCGCGAGGAGATGCAGCTCGCCGACCGGTGGATCCTGGCGCGCTGCGATGCGGCGGTTCGCGACGCCACCCAGGCGTTCGAGCGGTTCCGCCTCAACGACGCGGTCGGCGCCGCCTACCGCTTCCTCTGGGACGACCTGGCCGACTGGTACATCGAGCAGGTGAAGCCGCGGCTCTACGGCGACCAGCCGGGCGGCGACGTGGCCCGCGCGGTCCTGGCCCACACCTTCGACGTGGCGCTCCGCCTTCTGCATCCGGCCATGCCGTTCATCACCGAGGCCCTCTGGAAGCGCCTGCCCGGCCGTCCGGCGACAGCCTCGATCTCCACGACGGCGTGGCCACAGCCCGGCGGCGACGCCGGCGATCCCGAGGCGCTGACCGGATTCGGGGCGGTGCAGGAGGTGGTCCGGGCGGTCCGCTCGATCCGCGCCGAATACGGCGTCCCCCCCGGCCAGGTCGTCCGCGCGGCGATCACCGGGCCGTCGGAGGCGGTCCGGCTGGCCGTGGCCGCCGACGCCGCAACCATCCGTCGCCTCGCGAAGCTGGCGGAACTCATCCCCGCCACGGCGGTCGAGGGGACCGCCGCAGGTCACGCCGTCCTCGCTGACGGCAGCGCGGTCTCGGTCCCGCTCGGCGACCTGATCGATATCGAGAAGGAGTGTGGCCGCCTGGGCACGGAACTGGCCCGTCTCGAGGGGCAGATCTCCGCGCAGGAGCGGAAGCTCGACAACGAGCAGTTCGTCGCGAAGGCGCCGGCCGCCGTGGTCCAGGGCGAGCGTGAGAAGCTGGCTTCGTGGCGCGACAAGGCCGAGACGCTCCGCCAGAAGCGCCGCCAGCTGGGCTGCACCGGGTGAGGGCTTCGCTCGGCGTGGTGGCGGCGCTGGCGGCCGCGTGTGCCCGGATCGAGCCTCCACCAGGCGGGCCGATCGACCGGGCCCCGCCCCTCCTGCGGAGCATCTACCCGGATTCGCTCCGCACCCTCCCGGAGTTCGATGAGGACGTCGCCTTCCAGTTCGACGAGGTGGTTTCCGAGGGCTCCCAGCCCAACTTCGGTCTGGGCTCGGGCGATCTCGAGAAGCTGATCGTGCTCTCCCCCAGCAACGAGGTTCCCGAGGTCCGGTGGAAGCGGAGCCGGATCACCGTCCGGCCGAAGGAGGGCTGGCGCCCGAACACCGTCTACCGGGTCGAACTGCTGGCCGGCGTGGCCGACCTGAGCCGCAACCTGACCAAGGGCCCGGCCGTGGTGACGTTCACGACCGGCGCTCCCCTGCCGACCGACAGCCTGGTGGGACGCGTGGTGGACTGGACGACCCAGCGGGCGGTCCCTCAGGGGCTGGTCGAAGCGGTGCTCCAGCCCGACAGCCTGGTCTACCGCACGACCAGCGATTCCACCGGGCGCTTCAAGTTCGGGCCCCTTCCCCGCGGCGAGTACCTCGTATACGGCGTGGTCGAGGAAGGCACCCGGAACCGCCGCCTCGATGCGCGCGAGCGGTTCGATACCGTCCGCGTGGCCGCCGGCCGGGACTCGGTCGGCGAAGTCTGGGCCTTCAAGCACGACACGACGGCGGCCCGCATCCAGGCGGCCAGCCGGCCTGACTCGGTCACCGTGCTGGTCACCTTCAACCAGTTCCTGAGCCCCTACCAGCGGTTCGTCGCGGACTCGGCCGAACTGCTGCTTTTGCCCGACTCGACCCGGATCCCCGTGGCCAGCTTCATGTCCCAGTCGATGGCGGACAGTCTCGCCAAGGCCCGGACCGACAGCCTCGCCAAGGCGAGGTCGGATTCGGTGGCCCGCGCCAGGGGAGACACCGCACAGGTGGCGGACACGGCCCGGGCGCGACCCGAGGCGGCCCGGGCAGGCCCCGACACCGGGCAGGCGCGGATTGTGGGAGTCCCCCGAGCCGTCGGCGGCGTCCGCCGGCCCCAGGTCGAGCGGGACACCGTGGACATGGCGCCGCTCAAGACGAAACCCCCGCTCTTCGACAAGCTGGTGATCCGCTCGGACTCGGTGCTCCGGGAGGGAAAGCGGTATCTGGTGATCGTGCGCGGGGTCCAATCCGTCAGCGGGGTGACTGGCGAGGCGCGTACCGTCCTGATCGTCGAAGAGAAGCGCGTCACGCCTGCCGACTCCGCCAGGGCCGACAGCGCCAGGGCCGACAGCGCCCGTGGCCGGCCGGACTCCATCCCGCCGGCGGCCCGCGATTCCGTCCGGCCCGGGCGCGATACCGTTCCCCCTGAGCCCGGCAGGCCGAGGCTGCGCGCCGCGGCGCTGCCAGCGCCGCGACGGTGACCGACTCGCGCCGGACCCTTCCGTCCGTCGACCGGCTCCTCCGTGATCCCGAGGTCGCCGTCCTGACGGAGCGGGCGCCCCGCAACGTGGTGGCGGCTGCCGTTCGGGAAGCGATCGACGAGGTCCGTCGCACCGGGATTGCGCCAACCCACTGGCCGGACGACGTCGCCGCCCGGGTCGACCGGCGGCTGACACCCTCGCTTCAGCCGGTGCTCAACGCCACCGGCGTCGTCCTGCACACCAATCTCGGGCGCGCTCCCCTGGCCGAGGCGGCCATCCAGGCCGTCGCCCGGGTCGCGGCGGGGTACAGCACC
>DASWBQ010000436.1:0-9499 GCA_036390535.1 Gemmatimonadales bacterium
GGCTGGTGCGCTCGGTCCTCGGCCGGGTCCCCCGGAAGGAACTCCTCCGCGCCATCCGGGAGGACCGCCGGGCGGAGGGGCTCTGACCGCCTCTCCGCCCTCCGCCCCTTCGCCTATCGACTCCAGGGCGGCTTCACTCCGTTGCTCCGGGCGTATGCGATCCCCTGGCCCAGGTGTTCGTGCAGGTGGGTCACTGTCAGGATCCACAGTTTCTGCACCGTCATCTGCTGCCCGAAGAAGGTCACCGACTCACCCATCCTGGCAGCGGTCGTGCCCTCGAGGGCCTTCCGCAGGTGGGCAAAGGACACCTCCAGGTCGGCGATGATCTCGTCCCGGCTCGCCTTCCGGTTCTCGTAGGCCTGGACGGTCTTGTAGTCCGCCACCTTGATCCCGGTACTGGCTGGCGGCTGCATCCCGACGCCGCCGGGCATCAGGTAGTTGTCCGCGGCCACGTGCATCATCACTTCCCCGACTGAGCGGACCCCCTCCGCGGGCCGCCACTGGTACTTGTCGGCGGGAATCGCCTTGGCGAGTCCCACCAGCTTTTCCTCCACCTCCTTGAGGTCCGCCAGCAGGTCGCCGGCCAGGCCGGCCTGCTGGGCCGGGGCGGGCAGCGAGGTGACGGCGGCCAGGGCCGCGGCCAGGACCGCGGTGCGTCGGAACAGAGACATCTGGGCTCCAGTAAAGGGGACGGGTAAAGGACGGCGCCGCCGTCGGAAAAGTTCCAGGTCCCGGGCTGCTGGCCCCCCCCGCCCGGAATCCGTACATTCAAACCCTTCGCTCGACTCTCGACTCTCGACTCTCGACTCAACCGGCCCCCATGCGCCTCATCGTCAACGGCACGGCCTACGACATCGATGCCCCGCCCGACATCCCCCTCCTCTGGGCCCTCCGGGACCTGATCGGTCTCACCGGCACCAAGTACGGCTGCGGGGCGGCCCTCTGCGGCGTCTGCACCGTCCACGTTGATGGCGAGCCGATCCGCAGCTGCGTGACCCCGGCCGCCGAGGCGGTCGGCAAGCAGATCCGCACCATCGAGGGGCTGGCCCAGGGCGGCAAGGATCACCCGGTCCAGCAGGCCTGGGCGGAGATCGACGTGCCCCAGTGCGGCTACTGCCAGACCGGACAGATCATGACGGTCGCTGCCCTCCTGGAGGCCAATCCCGATCCCTCCGATGAGGAGATCGACGAGGCGCTCGCCCGCCGTTACTGCCGCTGCGCCACCTACCTGAGGATCCGCCAGGCCGTCCGGCGCGCCGCCGAATTGAAGCGGGGGAGCTGACCATGACTACCTCGATGTCCCGCCGCGACTTCCTTCGCGCCTCGGCCGTTGGGGGGGGCGCCCTCTTCGCCGTCGTTGCTTTCGACCGGCTCGCCGCCCAGGGCCAGGCCCAGGCCGTGCGTCCCGACACTTGGGTCCGCATCGCGCCCGATGGCGCCATCACCATCACCGTCGCCAAGTCCGAGATGGGGCAGGGGGTCCGCACCAGCCTCGCCATGCTCACGGCGGAAGAGATGGACGCCGACTGGGCCGTGGTTCGCGTCGAGCAGGCGGACCACGACCCAAAGTACGGCAGCCAGAACACCGGGGGCAGCGCCAGCATCCGAACCTCCCAGCGCACCATGCGCGAGGCCGGGGCGGCGATCCGGGCCATGCTGGTGTCCGCCGCCGCGGCCACCTGGGGGGTGGCCGAGGCCGAGTGCACCACCGAACCGTCGAAGGTGCTCCACCGTCCCAGCGGCCGGACCCTGGGCTACGGGGCGCTCGCGGCGAAGGCCGCGGCGGTGACCGTTCCTGCCCAGGTGCGGCTCAAGGGCCGTCGCGAGTTCCGGCTGGTCGGGAAGGCCCAGAAGAGCGTCATCACCCAGGACGTCATCCACGGGACCGCGGTGTACGGCTTCGACGTCAAGCTGCCGGGTCTCTTGGTCGCCGTAGTGCAGCGCGCCCCGGTCTTCGGCGCAAAGGTCCGCCAGGTCGACGCGACCGCGGCGCGCCAGGTGCCCGGCGTCGTGGACGTGGTCGAGGTTCCGGCCGTCGCCGAGGGCATCGGGGTGGCGGCCGGAGTGGCCGTCATCGCCCGGCACACCTGGGCGGCCCTGCGTGGGCGCAGCGCCCTCAAGGTGGAGTGGGACCTCGGGCCCGCCGCCGTCGAATCGAGCGCGGGTCACCGCGCCGCCATGCGCGCGGCCGTCGAGACCGTCGGGAAGGAGATCGTCAACCGGGTGGGTGATCCCGACGCCGTCCTCGCGGCCAGCAGCAAGGTCATCACCGCCGACTATGAACTGCCCTTCATTGCTCATGCGGCGATGGAGCCGATGAACTGCACGGCGCACGTGCAGGGCAACCGGGCCGAGGTCTGGTCGCCCAGCCAGACCCCGGCGCGCTCCGCGCAGGGGATCGCCCGGGCGCTGGGGATCCCGGTGGAGAACGTCACCCTCCATGTGACTCTGATGGGCGGCGGGTTCGGGCGGCGCCTCAACGCCGACTACTCGGTGGAAGCCGCCCTGGTGGCCCGGAAGGTCCAGGCGCCGGTGAAAGTGGTCTGGACCCGCGAAGACGATCTCCGCCACGATTTCTACCGGCCGTGCGCCCATCATCGGATCGCGGCTTCGCTCGGCGCTGACGGGTTCCCCGAGGCCTGGCGCCATCGCTTCAGCACGCCCGCCATCGCCGCCACCTACGGTCCTCCCGGCCCGGACGGCTACGGCACCGGGGAGGCCGACGGGGCGGGGAACATGGCGTACCGGATCGCCAACCGCTCCTGCGAGTACACCCTCCTCGAGTCGGCGGTGCCCCGCGGCTGGTGGCGGGCGGTGCACACCACCCACACCGTCTTCGCGGTGGAGAGCTTCCTTGACGAACTGGCCGCGGCGGCCGGCAAGGACCCCCTCGCCTACCGGCTCGCGATGATCGACGAGGTTACCGTGCCCCGGCCTGCCGCCGGCGCGGGCGACTTCAAGCTCAGCCCGGCGCGGCTGAGGGGAGTGCTGCAGCTGGCGGCGGACAAGGCCGGTTGGGGGACGCCGATGGCCAGGGGACGCGGCCGGGGGATCGCCTGCACCTTCGACCACCTCAGCTACTCGGCCATCGTGGTCGAGGTCACCGCCCGGGGCGAGGGGATTCACATCGATCGGATCGTCTGTGCCGCCGATTGCGGGCCCGTCATCAACCCCAACGGCGCCACCCAGCAGCTGCAGGGCGGGGTGCTGCAGGCGCTCTCGGTGGCGCTCCACGAGCGGATCACGGTGAAGGGCGGGGGCGTCGAACAGGGCAACTTCAACACCTATCAGCTGCTCCGGCTGCCCGAGGTGCCCCGCCAGGTCGAGGTCTATTTCGCCGAGACCGATGCCCCGCCGTCCGGGCTGGGCGAAACCGCGGTGCCCCCGCTGGCCCCGGCGCTGGCCAATGCCATCGCCATGGCGACCGGCAAGCGGCTGCGGTCGATGCCCCTCGAGGTGAAGCTGGCCTGAGGCCCGGAGAGCAGAGAGCGGAAATCGGAAAGCTGAGGCCGCTCAACCACGTTCCGCTTTCTGCTTTCTGCTCTCGACTCTCGACTCTCGACTCTCGACTCCCCACTCTCGGTTCCGCCATGCTCCTCCTCGCCGTCTTCCTCCTCGCCCAGCAGGCCCCCGCGGCCGCCGCCCAGCTCAAGTCGCTCGAGGAGGTCGCGGTCGTCCAGCGGAAGGTGCTGGTGCCGATGCGGGACGGGATCCGGCTCGCGACGGACGTGTACTACCCGAAGGCCGGCAGTGGCAAGTACCCGGTCATCTTCGTCCGCACTCCGTACAACTTCAACTGGTGGGATGTCCGCAACGGCCAGCCTCGGGACGTCACCGCGATCCTCACCGCGGTGCGCCGCGGCTACGCCTACGTGGTCCAGAACGAGCGCGGGCGGTTCTTCTCCGAGGGCGAGTGGGACATCCTCGGCCCGCCGGTCACCGACGGGTACGATGCCATCGACTGGATCAGCCGGCAGCCGTGGTCGAGCGGCAAGGTCGGGCTGGTGGGCTGTTCGTCGACCGCGGAGTGGCAGATGGCCGTGGCCGCGACGGGGCATCCGGCCCTCGCCGCGATGATCCCCCAGGGCTATGGGGCCGGCGTCGGCCGGGTCGGGAAGTGGTACGAGCAGGGCAACTGGTACCGGGGCGGCGCCATCCAGATGCTCTTCATCGCCTGGCTCTACGGCAACCAGAACAACGACCGCCCGATGTTCCCGAAGGAGATGTCGAGCGCCGACCTGGAGCGGATGGCGCGGTACTACGACCTCGATCCCCAGGACCCCCAGGTCGACTGGAGCAGGGCGCTGGCCCACCTCCCGGTGCAGGACATCCTGAAGAACGTCCAGGGCCCGCGCGGGGTCTTCGCCGACCCGATGCCGGTCGCCACCGGCGGCCGGATGGTCCAGCGGACGCCGGACGACCCCGCCTGGTACCGGGGCGGGCTCTACCACGACGACATGCCGCTCAACGTGCCGGCCCTCTGGTTCATGTCGTGGTACGACGTCTCGGTAGGCCCCAACATGGCCCTCTTCAATCACGCCCGCGAAAAGGCGACCACTCAGGCGGCCCGGGACGCCCAGTACGCGCTGGTGGCGCCGGTGGGGCACTGCGCCTACACTCGCACCGCCCCGGAGACCGTGGTGGGCGAGCGGTCCATGGGCGACGCGCGCTACAACTACGACGCTCTCACCTACGGCTGGTTCGACCACTGGCTCAAGGGCGAGAAGAACGGCCTCCTCGACACGCTGCCCCGGATCCGCTACTACACCATGGGCGCCAACAAGTGGCAGTCGTCCTCGGCCTGGCCCCCGGCCGGATCGAAGACGATGACCTGGTACTTCTCGAGCGGCGGCCAGGCCAACAGCCTCTTCGGCGATGGCAGGCTGGTCACCGCCGCGCCGGCCACGGACCGGCCTGACCGCTTTGTCTACGACCCGATGAACCCGGTGCCGTCCTACGGCGGCAACGTCTGCTGCACCGGCAACGCGATCCAGGCCGGGGCCTTCGACCAGCGCAAGATGGAGGCCCGGCAGGACATCCTGGTCTACACGACCGACCCCTTCCCCGAGGGGCTGGAGGTCAGCGGCCCGGTGGAGGTGACGCTCTACGTCTCCTCCGATGCGAAGGACACGGACGTCACCGTGAAACTTGTCGACGTCCATCCCGATGGCCGCGCCTACAACCTCGACGAGTCGATCCAGCGGCTGCGCTACCGCGAGGGCTACGACCGGAAGGTCCTGATGGAGCCCGGCAAGGTCTATCCGGTCGAGGTCGGCCCCCTCACCACCAGCAATTTCTTCGGGCCGGGCCACCGGCTGCGGATCGAGGTCTCCAGCAGCAACTTCCCACGCTTCGACCGGAATTTGAACACCGGGGGCAACAACTACGACGAGGCCAGCGGGGTGGTGGCGCGGAACTCCATCCACCATTCCCGCCAACACCCGTCCCAGATCAGGGTGACTGTCAGGTAGAAAGCCGAGAGCGGAGCGCGGAAGGCAGCGGCTTCCAGGCGCCCGCCGCCTTCGGCTCTCGGCTCTCGGCTCTGTGCTCTCCGGATCGGACATCCTCCAACCCGTACTCTAAAGAAGCCTTAACAATCCCTTCATAGTCCCCTCTGCTCCGCGGCTTTTCTTCCGAGGTACGGAGAGGACGACCCGCTCGCGCGGGGTTTCGGGAACGTGTGCTTGCGTCCCTCCGTCTGGCCGTGCGCTACGCCGACCAGGACATTCGCCAGGACGCTGCCCGTGACCGGCACCTCGTCCCTCCCGTCCGGCGGAGCTACCGCCATCGCCACGGAGCCCAGGCTCCTTCGGCTCGCAGAGCATACCATCGAGGTCGTTTCCGACCCCGGCGAGGGCGCTCAGCGCTGTGGCCAGCTCTTCGGCCAGGTCTCCGCCCGGATGGGTAACGGGGTCTGGACCGTCGAGATCATTCCCGCCGAGATCCAGCCCCCGGCCCGCACGCCGGCCGGTGGCAGCGGCAACCGGATCCGTCTCGGCTCGGCGCCCGTCAGCAACTGGGGCGATCACGCCAACGTCGTCGTCGCCTTCAACGAGCAGGTGCTGCTGGGCCGCCACCAGCTCGATGCCCTGGCTGAAGACGCCATCATCTTCCTCGAGAATCGCTGGGCGACCGACGACGACGAGAGGATCCGGGCTCAGTGGCAGGAAGCGATGGCCGAGCTCGGCGGCCGCCGCTACCGGATCATCGAAGTGCCCATGGAGGAGAAGTGCCTGGAGGTGGTGGACGCTCCCCGCAAGGGCAAGAACATGTTCGTTCTGGGCCTGCTCGCCTGGCTCTACGGCCGGGACCTCGGGCTCATCAAGGACCTGATCAGCAAGGCGTTCAAGAAGAAGTCCGCCGACGTGGTCGAGATGAACCACGCCCTCCTCGACCTCGGCCATACCTGGGCGGCGGAGCACCTCGATTTCCGGTTCGAGGTGCCGGCGCGGCCGGCCGACCGGCCGATGCTGGTCACCAACGGCAACCAGGCGATCGCCCTCGGCGCCATTGCCGCCGGGATGGACCTCTGCGCGATGTACCCCATCACGCCGGCCACCTCGGTCAGCCACTACCTGGGCGAGATCTTCGAGAATTTTGGCGGCATGGTGCACCAGGCCGAGGACGAGATTGCGGCGGTGGGGGTCGCCATCGGGGCGAGCTTCGCCGGCAAGGTGGCCTTCACGGTGACCTCCGGGCCCGGGCTCGCCCTCAAGACGGAGTTCCTCGGGTTGTCGGTGATGAGTGAGGTGCCGCTGGTGCTGGTGGACGTGCAGCGCGGGGGGCCCAGCACCGGTCTCCCCACCAAGGTGGAGCAGTCGGACCTTCTCGCCGCCCTCTTCGCCCAGCCGGGCGATGCGCCGCACGTGGTGATCGCCCCGGCGACCATCGAGGAGTGTTTCCACGCGATGATTACCGCCCGACGCATTGCGGAGACCTTCCGGACGCTGGTGATGGTGCTCACCGATGCCAATTTGGCCACCGGGGTCCAGCCCTGGGTCCGCCCTGAACTCGAACAGAGCTGGCTGGCGGCCGCCCCTGACCAGTCGCCGGTGCCCGAAGGGGCCCGACCGTACGACTGGGACCCCGAGACCGGCCTCTCCCGCCGCTTCGTGCCGGGCCAGCCGGGCGGCATGTTCACCCTCACCGGCCTCTCCCACGACGAGCACAGCCGTGTGGCCTACACCCCGGATGTGCACGAGCGCGGCTGCGCCATGCGGAGCCGGAAGCTCGCCGTCCTGCAGCAGGCGCTCCGGCCCCCGGCGATCCACGGGGAGCCCGAGGGGGACCTCCTGATCGTCGGATGGGGCAGCACCAAGGGCGCCATCGAGGAGGCGGTCGACCGGGCCCGGGCCGAGGGCCACCGCGTCTCGGCGACCCACCTGACCTTCCTGTCGCCGCTGCAGCCCGGGCTCAAGGCGCTGTTCGCCGGGTTCCGGAAGGTGATGACGGTCGAGATCAACTACAGCGACGCGCCCGACGCGCCCTACGTCACGCCCGAGAACCGCCGGATGGGCCAGCTGGCCTTCCTGCTCCGGGCCAGCACCCTGGTGGACGTGGACTGCTGGACCCGGGTCCCCGGGCAGCCGCTCCGGCCGCAGCAGATTCATGAAGCGATCACCGCGGCCCTCGCTGCGGGGAAGGGGAGGACCGCATGAGCGACTGCAGCTGCTCCCTGCTGACCGTCGGTGAAGCGGTCGAGCAGGAATACGAGATCAAGGACTACGCCGGCGCCACCCCGCGCTGGTGCCCGGGCTGCGGCGACCACGGTATCCTGACCGCCGCCCAGCGACTGCTCGAAGCGGAGCAGCTCCGGCCCGAGTTGACGGTCTTCGTGTCGGGCATCGGCTGTTCCAGCCGCTTCCCCCACTACATGAAGACCTACGGGTTCCACGGGCTGCACGGCCGGGCCCTCCCCGTGGCCACCGGGATCAAGCTGCACCGGCCCGAGCTCAGTGTCTTCGTGGTGATGGGGGACGGTGACTGCACCTCGATCGGCGCCGGCCACTGGATCCATGCCACCCGCTACAACGTGGACATGACGGTCCTGATGCTGGACAACGAGATCTACGGGCTCACCAAGAACCAGACCTCACCGACCACGCCCCAGGGCCATCCCAGCAACACCCAGCCACGGGGCAGCTGGCTGCCGGCCCTCAATCCGATCGAGGCCACGCTCGGCATCACCAACGCCTCGTTCGTGGCCCAGACGGCCGACTGGGTGCCGGCCCACATGTACGAGGTGCTCCGCGCCGCCTACCGCCACCGGGGGTTCTCCTTCGTCCGGATCCTCCAGCGGTGCCCGCAGTATTCGACCCCGATCTTCGAGCCGGCGGTGCGCAACCCCGACAAGATGGAGCTGCTGGTGCACGAGCGGGGTGTCGACGTCCCGGACCTGCACGGGCTCTACAAGAACCGGCGCCGGCACGACCCGACCGATCTCGACGCGGCCCGGCGGCTGGCCCAGGACACGGAGCTGTTCCGGATCGGGATCTTCTATCAGGACGCGTCTCATCCCCGGTACAACGAGACCCGGCGGGTGCCGCCGCACGCCGCGGACGAGCGCCTCGCTTTCCTCAATCGCGAGTTCGAACGCCATGCCGTTTGACGCCTCCCGCCTCGACGCCGTCCGCGCGGCGCTGGCCCCCTGCCAGGCGGATTACCGCGCCTCGGCCGTGATGACCGCGGAGGAAGTCCGCGTCCTCATCGCCACGGCGCGCGACGCCCGACCCTCCGACCGGGTGGCCTCCTTCGCCGCCTCGCTGGGCCCCCTAGGCTCGGCCCACATCGACGTCAGCCGCCTCAGCGCACTGGTCGAGGAGGACACGCCGAGACTCTCGGGGCCGGCCCTCGAGGCCGCCGCCGCGGCGGCCGAAGTCCTCAAGGAGATCGCTGGGCCCGCCGACCTCGACGCGGTCGAGTTGGCGCCCGGCGGCAACCTGGCCGAGGCGGTGGGACGGGCGCTGGGCCGGGCGGGCCGGGCGTTCGGGGCGGCGCATGTCGTCGCCCTGGCCCGGGCGGGTCGTTTCCAGCGCGCGGAACACGAGGGCTGGCTTCAGTCCTACGCCTTCCACCGCTGGAACCGTCGCGAGCGGCTGCTCGCGCCCCCGGTGGTGATCGTCCTGTCTGGCGCCGACCTCCGGGCCGGCGGGTTGGCCGAGTACCTCGACGGCAACGTCAAGATCGTCCTGGTGGTCCGGGACGAGGTCAGCGCGCCGGCGCCGCTGGTGCGGCTGGTGACCCCCGGCGTCTGGCTGGCGCAGTCTCACGATGGCGGGGAACTCCCGCAGCTGGCTCGCTATCAGGGACCGGCGGTGCTCGCCTGGGTGCCAGAGGGGTCGGCCGCGTTCACCCACGACCCGGCGGCGAGTCCGGTGCTCGGCGCCCGGCTGCAGGTCCGGAATAATCCGCCGGCGCCGCGGAAGGGACTGGGCGGCGTCAGCTCGGCCCAGCTCGCCGAGGAGCTGCGGCAGCTCGAGGCGATGGCGGGGATCGCCGC
>DASWBQ010000437.1:0-2381 GCA_036390535.1 Gemmatimonadales bacterium
AACCCGTTGAGGAGGATCTCCTCCCAGTCGATCCCTTCTTCCTTCTCGCTCTTCTCCTTCTCCTGCTCCGACGTCGGGGCCACGGCCTCCTGTTCCTCCTCCGCCGGTTCCACCAGTTCCAGGAAGGGATTCACCAGCAGCTCCTGCTTGAGGTGCTGCTGCAGATCCATCATCGGCATGTACAGCATGTCCATCGCCTGGTAGAGGCGAGGGTTGATCCGGAGTTCCTGCCGGAGTCCGGTCTGCTGGGTCAGGCCCTGCTTCATCGGGTCCGCTCCAGTCGCGCGCGAAGTCGCGCGGTCAGGGTGGGGCCGAGGTAGAGATCGGCGACCTGGTCGTTGAAGACCAGCTCGCGCACGGTGCCGGAGGCCTGGACGGAACCCTCGAACATGATATAGGCCCGATCGACGATCTCGAGCGTCTGCTCGACGTTGTGGTCGGTGATCAGCACGCCGATGCCGCGGTGCCGCAGCCCGCCCACGATGGTCTGGATGTCGTGGACCGCGATCGGGTCGACCCCGGCGAAGGGCTCGTCGAGCAGCATGAACTTCGGGCTGGTCACCAGCGCCCGGGTGATCTCCAGGCGGCGGCGCTCGCCGCCGGAGAGCGAATACGCCTTGTTCTTCCGGAGGTGCTTGATCGACAGCTCGTCCAGCAGGTGCTCCAGCCGGGCCTGGCGATCGCTGCGGCTCAGGCCGAGGGTCTCGAGGATCGCGATCACGTTCTGCTCGACCGTGAGCTTCCGGAACACCGAGGGTTCCTGGGCGAGGTATCCGATCCCGGCCCGGGCCCGCCGGTACATCGGGTCCGACGTGATGTCCCGGTCATCGAACCGGATGGTGCCGCTGTCAGGACTGATCAGGCCGGTGATCAGGTAGAAGGTGGTGGTCTTCCCGGCGCCGTTCGGCCCCAGCAGGCCGACCACTTCCCCCTGCTCGAGGTGGAGGGAAACGTCCCGCACCACCCGGCGTCGCTTGAAGGCTTTGTTGAGCCCCTCGCACACCAGGCGGGAGCCGCCCGGCACCACGTCGGGCTCGGGGCCGGTGGCGACGGGGGCGACGGCCGCGGGGAACGCCCGGTCGAGGATCAGCCGGACGCTGCCGTCGCGGTCGCGAATCGCCTCGGGGAACCACACCCCGACCGGCACGACCCGGTCCCAACCCTGATCGCCGGCGTCCTTGATCCACCCGCCCCGGACCAGGGCGGGAAGCACGTTCACCTGCACCTGTTCCAGCATCGAGTCCCGGAACCCGGCGGCCTCGTGCCAGGTGCCGCCGCCGTACCGGGCCTCCATCAGAATGGCGCGGTAGCCGCGAACCACTTCGGCAAGGGGAAGGCCACCCTCGGTGTCTCCGTTCGCGACCAGGGTCGCCAGCACCCCGAGGACCGAAGGATCGAGGCCGGTCAGCTGCTCGGTCCAGGCGCCGCTCACCGTCGCCTCCTTTGGGGCACGGCCCCGGTGGTGTCGGTACGGGTGCGCAGCGAATCCGCGCGCAGCGAGTCGGCGCGGAACCCCGGCTGGAGATGGACTCCGTCGACGTTGCCGCGGGCGAAGACGCTGTCGACCTTCACCGAGTCCGCGGTGACCAGCATCGTCACCACGATCAGGTCCGCCTTGGTGTAGCTGATCGACGGGCGGGCCTGCCCGCCCTGCCAGAAGCGGTACAGCGCCCGGCCATTGCCCCGCGCCGCGAGGCGCTGGAGCGCGGGCCGCTTGACGCCCGCCGAGTCCCGCTGCACGAAAGAAGCGGTGACAGAGTCCCCCGCCACCCAGTCGCGGTCGCCGGCCGAGTCCGGCTTGGCCCCGAGCCAGGCGTCCCCGAACGAACGGATTTCCTTGAGCTCGCGCTGCGGGGTGTCGAACGCGACCGAGTCCCCGCGCACCTCGTAATCGGTGGAGAGCGCCACCGGGCGCACGGTGCGGCCCCAGGCTACGGTCTGTCCGACCTCCCCCAGGAGGATGTCGAGCCCGATGGCGTCCCCCGCGAGCTGGAGGTCGGCCCCGGTCAGGAGGGCGGAGTCGCGCGCCGTGACGTAGGTCAGCTGGCGCTGCTCGAGCAGCATGTCGATGCGGGCGCCCTTCAGCTCAAAGGAGTCCGAGGCGGTTCGCCGCACCACCGCATTCCCGATGAGGGCCCCTTCGCCCGCGGCCCCCGTGTCGAGCTCGAGCGAGTCCCCGCGTCCCCGCAGATCGGTGCGGTCGATGGTCACCCTGCCGCCGGACCACATCCGGTCGCTTCCCCGCATCCGCACCCGATCGCCGACCACGATATATGGCGGCCCCTCGGCTCCGGTGGAGTCGCGCACCGGCAAGGTGATGGTGGGGCGCTGGTCGGCGTACATCTCGCTTTCGGTCCGCATCCCCGGCGCAGTCCGGTAAT